>JAZPZR010000256.1:0-18178 GCA_045544795.1 Eubacteriales bacterium | reverse complement strand
GGTATAACTCGCAAAGACGCTTTGCGAGTTAAGAGGAAAAGCAAGTGGCATTATGAAGCATTGTCAACCCGACAATGCGGAAAAATAGGCGCTTTGCTTTGACGAACGAGAGGGAGAGTTCGCGGAAAGTGAAGAAATCCCTTGGAAACACTACTGTTTTCAAGGGATTCTTTTATTTTCACTTTTGTAAAACTACCCCTCCGTCTCGCTTCGCTCGACACCTCCCCTGACAAGTCGAGCGAAATCAGAGTGTTCCTTTTCTTCACGGTCTGTGCCTTTTTTGACAGTATCAATAAAAAGACCCTTTCGGGTCTTTTTATTTTACAAGTTTTCCGTTTACGAAAACTTTACTGATATTTATATCTTTATCAAATACGACTATATCGGCATCGTAGCCTTCCAAAAGCGTACCTTTATTGAGTTTTAACAATTCTGCAGGGACTTTTGTCAGCATTTTTACGGCATCCTTAATATCAACATGGACGTCGTTTACCATAACGCGAATAAGTCTGTCAGCGGTTGCAATACTGCCCGCAAAAGCAGACCTGTCACAAAGCTTACAAACTCCGTCCTCAATAATGTAATCCGTAGCCTGCATACGTCCGCGCTTAACGTCGGTGCCTGCAATGCTCAGACTGTCTGTAATAAGCGCAACCCTATCCGTGCCCTTTACTTTTAAAATAAGCCTTATAAGGTCGGGCGGAAGATGCTTACCGTCAGCGATTATCTCAACGTACATATCATCTTCAAGATATCCCGTTTCAATAACACCGAGACGGCGGAAGCCGTGGTCGCGCGTAACGGTTGAGGTGCATGAGTAAAAATGCGTTATCAGATTACAGCCGTTTGCCATTGCCCTCTTCATATCGTCATAAATTGCATCTGTATGTCCAGCAGATGCAAGCACGCCGTGTGAGGTGAGATATTTACAGAATTCGCCGTTTCCATCATTTTCAGGGGCATACGACCAGCGTTTTATAAGATACTTATCGCTTTCGATAAGTTCTTTATAGTCATCAGGAATGGGAGGTGTCATAAACTCACATGCCTGTGCGCCGCACTGCGCGGGAGAAAGATATGGTCCCTCAAGATGCGCACCGATTATGTTTGCTCTTGAAAGGTTTACAGCCTTCGTTATGTTTTCAGAAGCCTTGCGCATTACGTCAATGGGGGCTGCGGAAACGGTAGGCAAAACAGACGTTGTGCCATGTGACAGATGAAAATCCGTGCCGTTTACTATTTCCTCGGCGGTGCCGTCAAAGGAATAGCCGCCGCCACCGTGCGTATGCATATCAATAAATCCTGCACTGACAAAATTATCACCTGCGTCAAACTGTTCATCAAACGGAAGCTCATCCTGACCGACATAAGTAATCACGCCGTTTTCAAAATAAACGTAACCTGATATTATTTTATCTTCAGCAATAACGTTACTGCTTTTAATTCTGTAAACCATAGTATCACCATTTAACCTGCCAGCGATTACTGTAGCCTTCGCTGAATTCGCTTTTCTTTGCACCGTCGGAACGGACGGTGCTTTTTTCTATAAGGGCATCAAGGTATTTATCATACTCTTTTTCATCAAACGGAAGCTTAATTTCACAGTTTTTCCACGCAGACAGATATGCCGCATTTGAAAGCATAAGCTGATTTATCGCCTCAGTACCGGGGGCTATAAGCGGTGTTCTTGTCAGGATATTATCCGCAAAATTTTGCAAAACGGTAGCGTGAGCAGGAATTTTAACTGCTTCAAACTCCTGATATTCCGTTTCGATCTTAGGAAAGATGTCCTGATTTTTAAAGCATATCTCACGCTCAGATTCGGGAAGCTTCCAGAATCTGAGTTTACCGTTTTCTGCAACAAGCTTTCCGCACTCACCCGATATTTCAAGGCGGTTTGTACCGGGCAGTTCACCGGTCGAGGTTATAAATGCGCCCGTCGCACCGTTTTTATAGCGCGCTAAAATAGTGACGTCGTCCTCAACCTCAATATTATGATATTTTGCGACGTCGCAATACGCGGTTATACTCTCAGGCATACCGCATATCCATTGCCACAGATCAAGGTTATGGGGCGCCTGATTAAGCAGTACGCCGCCGCCCTCACCCGCCCAGGTTGCACGCCAGCTGCCTGAGTCATAATATGCCTGTGTGCGATACCAATTGGTGATGATCCACACAGAGCGTTTTAATTTGCCAAGCTCACCGCTTTTTACAATTTCGCGCGCCTTGGCGAAAATATTATTTGTGCGCTGATTGAACATGACCGCAAAGCTCACGTTACACCTGTCAGCAACGGAATTAAGCTTTAATGCCTTGGAAACGCGGATATCTATCGGCTTTTCACAAAGCACGTGCTTATTATTTTCCATAAGAGCAATTGCCATATCCGCATGAAGAGGATGTGGTACTGCAATAATTACGGCGTCAATACTGCCGTCATTTACCACGTCATGCCAATCTTTATAAGTAACGCAGTTATATCTTTCTTTTACAGAATCGAGAATATCCTGCTTTAAATCACAAACTGCATAAAGGCGCATGCCGTTTATTTTACCGTCACCGATGCAGGTAACGTGGGCAGAGCCCATATTACCTACGCCGATAACCGCAACGTTAAGTGTATTCATTATTTTGTTCCTGCATATGAGTTTGAAGTATCTTCAAATACCGCTTTTACGTTTGTTTTTCTTTTTGAAGTTGCAACACGCTTCATAAGCTCTTCGTAGTAAAGGTCTTCATCAATGGGAAGTTCTACCTCTTTACCGAGGAAGGATGAAAGATGCATAGCATTTGATATCATAAGTCCGTTGATACCCTCCGAGCCGTGTGCTACAAGCGGTTCACCGCGAAGAATTGCGCCTGCCCATGCATTGAGAACACCGCTGTGCTTGGGATCAAGACCGTCGGTTTCAACGATACTTTCCGTTGCCTCAACCGAGCCGAATGCCTTTTGAGTAGTAGCAGAAAATTCCTTTTCAAACATTGCGTATTCTTTTATTTTGATTTCCTTGTCGGTTGCAACTATTTGTGCACCGTCAAGCTGAATTTCAAGGCGGTTTGTACCGTGCGCATCACCCGTTGACGTAATAAACACACCCGTTGCGCCGTTTGCGTACTCGACGTAGGTAGATACGTCGTCCTCAACCTCAATATCATGCCACTTACCGTAATGAAGCTTTGAAAGAACCTTTACAGGCATTCCGCATATCCACTGCCAAAGGTCAAGCTGATGGGGGCACTGATTAAGAAGAACGCCGCCGCCCTCACCTGACCAGGTTGCGCGCCAATCGCCCGAATCATAGTAATACTGTGAACGGTACCAGTTGGTAACTATCCAGTTTACACGGCGGATCTCACCGTATTTACCCGACTTTACAAGCTCGCGCACCTTACGGTAAACGCAGTTTGTACGCTGATTGAACATCATACCGAAAACAACGTCGGGATGCTTTGCCGCAAACGCATTCATCTCACGAACCTGCTTTGTGTAAACGCCCGCAGGCTTTTCAACCATAACGTGAATACCGCGCCTGATACATTCCATAGCATATTTGCAGTGATCATAATGGGGTACCGCAACGATACAGGCGTTGATAAGTCCGCTGTCAAGCATAGCCTCTGCCGTATCAAAGCAGGTGATCTCTTTGGGAATATTTTCTTTCACCCACTCAAGTCTTGCGGGGTTGATATCCGCTACTGCAACAAGATCGATTTCGGGACAAAGCTCTTTTATAACAATTGTTTTTGCATGGCCTGAACCCATGTTACCCATGCCGATAATACCGAGTTTTATTTTTTCCATTGTATTTCTCCTTATCTGAAGCCAAACGCTTTAAGGTTATTATAGCTGCGGCGAAGACAGTCAAACGGATCCTCACCGTAGCATTTATCCTGCTCTACCATCATATACTTTGTTCCTGCCGCCTCTGCCTTTTCAAAAACGCGGTCAAAGTTGATATTTCCCTCGCCTACAACTGCCATCATAGGCTCAGTATCATATGCAAAGTCCTTTAAGTGAATTACGGGCACTCTGCCTGAAAGCTTTTCTATCCATGCCGCCGGGTCACCGCCGCCTACCTGTACCCAATAGGTATCAAGTGTAAAGCCCATGAGGTCGCGGGGCATATCCTCTGCAAGCTTATCAAGAATAAGCTTACCGTCCAATTTTCTGAACTCATGCGCATGGTTATGATACATAAAGTATTTTCCGTTTTCTTTAAAGTATTTTGCGCTTTCAAGGTACTTTGTAAAGAAGTCGTCATAACGCATGCCGTCCTCGTCCTTTACCTTATGTGAGCCAAGCCCGATATAGTCACAACCAAGAACGTCATGATCCTTTACAAGCTTTTCAGGCTCGTTTGTCAGAAGATCGGGAGAATTGTGAGTGATAACACACTTAAGACCGTTTTTGTCAAGCTGTTCCTTCATCCATGCAGGGTCGTAAGGACAGGTACCTGAAAGCTGAACGGTAGTATAACCGATATCTGCTACTTTTTTGAGTGATTCCGAAAGACTGTCAAGATCCTTACAGAATTCACGGATGGTATAAAACTGTGCACCAACAATCATTTTATTCACCTCTTAAAATTTTATTAAGTGCCGTCACTGCGGCATCAAAAGCCTCGTCATTTGTTCTGAAATTGTATTTGCCGACCTCGCTGAGATTATCTCCGTCTTCAAGCTCTGCAAGACCCTTGAAGACTTTAAGATGCGGCTCAAGAGTGAGAGGACCGTCAAATCTTTCAAGCAGCCATGCAATATTGCCAAGACCGTGTCCTGCGGGCACTATAGAGCTGTCCTCAAGCGCGTCTTTTATATGCATGTATTTAACGTAAGGTGCAAGCATCTCCCACGCCTCTTTTGTATCCTGCTTACACTGAACGAAGTTTGCGGGGTCAAAAACAGCCTTTAGCGTCGGAAGCGCCTTGTGAATATCAAGACAACGGACGGCAACGTCACCGTAGATGCCTTTTTCGTTTTCGTGGCAGAGGTCGATTCCGCTTCCCTTTGCCGTCTCTACAAACTGACCGAGTCTGTCAATAACCTCGTTTTTATAAGGTGCCGCTTCCTCTCCCTTGGGCGGGTAGAAGGAAAAGAGTCTTATATTCTCGGAACCGAGAATGCGGGCGATCTCAATCGTATGCTTGAACTTTTCAAGATGCTCGGAAAAATCATCAACACCAAAGCGGATCTTACCTATAGGCGAGCCGATCGCCCAGGTGATAAGACCTGCATCGTCAAGCTTTTTCTTAACTTCCTTTGCTTTATCAAGCGTAATATCTGAAACGTTGACGTCATCGACGTTTCTTATTTCAAGTCCTGCAAGACCGTTACGTTTCATAGCGGTTATCTGCTCGTCAATAATATGACTTGCTTCGTCTGCAAATGCGTATATTTTTCTCATGATTATACTCCCGAATATGCTGAGAATCCACCGTCAACGGGGACTGTAATGCCTGTTACAAAGCCCGACTTATTTTCATCACAAAGCCAATCGAGCGTGCCCAAAAGCTCACTTGCATCACCGAATCTTCCCATAGGCGTTGCGCGGAGAATTTTATCGGTTCTGGGAGTGGGGGTACCGTCCTCGTTAAAGAGCAGACCTCTGTTCTGATTGGTTACAAAGAAACCGGGTGCTATTGCGTTTACACGGATGCCCTCTTTTGCAAAATGAACTGCAAGCCATGAGGTGAAGTTGGTAACCGCCGCCTTTGCCGCAGAGTATGCAGGGATCTTTGTAAGCGGGCGGTAAGCGTTCATTGATGAAATATTAAGAACCGAACAGCCCTCGCGACCAAGCATATCGGGCATAAACACCTGTGAGGGCAAAAGAACACCTTTGAGATTGAGGTCAAAAACAAAGTCAAAACCGCTTTCGTCTATGTTAAAGAAGGTGAGAAAATCAGCCGCATCCTCATCACCCTTAACGTACTCTTCATGCGCCGTTGTACACTTGGGATTGTTACCGCCTGCGCCGTTTATAAGAATATCGCAAAGGCCGAGGTCGTTATGTACAGCCTGCTTCACCTCTTCGATACTGCTTTTATCAAGACAGTTACACTTATATGCAAAAGCCGTACCGCCTGCATTATTTATTTTATCTGCAACGCTCTTTGCCGCATCCTCGTTTATATCAAGAAGTGCTATTTTATGGCCAAGAGCCCCGAGGTGCTCGGCAAAGCCGCCGCAAAGCACACCGCCTGCACCTGTGATTACAATTGTTTTTTGCATTGTTATCTCTCCTTATTTTATTCTTTTGGCAAAAGCCTGTTTTACATTTTCGTAGCTTACTTTTTTACAAAGCTTAACTGCACTGCCCTCGTAAAATTCATCTTTTTCCACCCACTCGCCTATCATGGTGCAAAGAATACGTCTGAAATAGTCGTGACGGGCATATGATAAAAAGCTTCTGGAGTCGGTAAGCATACCGTAAAATTCACCGAGCGCGCTGTTCTCTGCAATTATATCCATCTCCTCACGGATGCCGCGCTTATGGTCACAGAACCACCATGCCGCACCGCAGCGTACGCCGGGAAAGGAGCCTGCAATTGACGCTATCTGCGAAGCGTTTGCAGGGTTTAAGGTATACACGATAGTTTCGGGAAGCCCTTCTTTTCTCATTTCTTCAAGCATAAAAGCAAGGTCTTTTCCGCTTACGGTATCACCCACACAGTCAACACCGCAGTCAGCACCGAGTGTTTCAAACAGATGACCGTTTATATTACGCTGTGAAGCAAGGTGAAGCTGTTGTACAAGATCGTGCTTTTTGTAAATCTTTGAAAGGAAAACAAAGAGGTTACCGACAAGCGCCGTATATTCACAGTCAGTTATATCCTCGCCTTTCAAAACCTTTGCAAACGTTTTGTCACACTCTTTATCGGTTGCAACTGTATCGGGAAAATAAACGATACCGACGTCTGTAAACACACAGCCCTTTTCTACAAAGAACTCAAGTCTGTTTTCAATTGCATTTTTAAGTGATGCAAAATCGCAGACATCGATACCCGACACTGCCGAAAGCTGTTTTACGTAATCGAGGTAATCATCCCTGCGCATAAGAAGTACCTTATCTGTACGGTAGGACGGAAGCACCTTTACGTCAAAGCTGTCGTCCGCTTTTATCTTATCGTGCCATTCAAGCGAATCAATAATATCATCTGTTGTACAGATTATCTCAACGCCCGATGCTTTGATAAGCTTTCTTGGTGACATCTTTGTTTTTCTTATGTACTCGTTCGCCTCGTTCCATATTTCGTCAGCAGTTTCTGACGTGAGCGGTTTGTCAATACCGAAAAACATGGAAAGCTCCATATGTGACCAATGGTAAAGCGGATTACCTGCCGCAAATTCAAGCGCGCGCGCATAGTGTACAAACTTTTCGTACCAACTGCTGTCACCTGTGATATATTTTTCATCAATACCTGCAGTACGCATAAGACGCCATTTATAATGGTCACCGCCGAGCCAGATAACACCTATATTATCAAACTGCTTATCCTCATAGATCTCTTGCGGAGAGAGGTGGCAATGATAATCAATAATGGGAAGGTTTTTAACGCTTTCATAAAGTGAAAACGCTGTTTTGTTTTCAAGAAGATAAGTGTTTGTCATAATAACACACCTTTCATATTATAAATCTATTATACATAAGTATATTTTTTAAAACAATAGCAAAAATTTTCAAAATAATATTGCAAAAATGAACATATGACTATATACTTGTCGTGAGGTGATAACATGATAACCTATATTAAACCATCCTGGTCAAGAGTTGAAAAGCCTGACCTGTCGGAATATAAAATGCACACTCACGATTATTACGAGGTTTTACTGTTTATTTCGGGTGATGCCGACTACACGGTAGAGGGTAATATTTACCGTCTTCATCCGGGGGACATGATGATAATGAACAAATCGGAATCACATCATCTTGCGCTTCGCTCAGACGCGCCCTACGAAAGACTTGTCGCTCACTTTAACGTGGACGATGAGAAAATAAGAGAGTTTTTTAAAAGCAAGCCATCGGGAAAAAACAGTCTTTACAAGGCGACGGATATACCTGACAGATGGCGATTTTATCTGGAAAAAGCCTGCGGAGAGGGCTTGCATTTTTATATGTTACCGCTTTTATATGAAATGGCTGATATGGGACTGCCCAAAAACGACAGCATAACCGACAAAGCACAGCAAATAATTGAATATATCAATCAGAACATTCAGAATGAGTTATCGCTTGACACCCTATGCGAAAAATTTTATCTCAGCAAGGCTCACCTCAACCGCATTTTCAAAAAAGCAACAGGTACAACGGTATGGGACTACGTAACTGTAAAACGGCTGTTTTTTGCAAGGCGGGAGATATCACACGGTACAAATCCTACAGACGCCTGTCTTTCGGCAGGTTTTCATGATTATACAACCTTCTACAGAGCATACAAAAAGCAGTTTAACGAGGCTCCCAAAGCACAAAAGGTCAGAAACAGTATCTAACTGTTTCCGACCTTTTTATTATTTCATTGTTTCGTATGCTTTAAGCCATTCGCGTGCAATAAGCTCATGACCGTAAAGTGTGGGATGTACACCCTCTTTTGTCCAGTAGCCCTGAATTTTTTCATCGGCATCATCAAGCAATTGCTGAAGCGGAACAAAAGTAAGACCGTACTTATCGGCAACACGCTTGGCAGCCGCCGCTTTTTCGCGCACCTGTGAGTTAAAGTACTCCCATCTGCCCGGATGCTCTTCATCAGTACAAGTGCCCGTGTCGTTAAGAACAAACGGCTCAATCACCATGATCTTTATATCGGGAAGAGCTTCTTTTATTTCTTCAATGAGCATCGAAAAAATCTTTTCATATTTTGCAGTATCTACGCCGTTACCGCGCGAGACCTCATGCCAAACGTCGTTAACGCCGATAAGAATGGACATAAAATCGGGTTTGAGATTTATTATATCAAGCTTTATTCTTGCATAAACGTCAACGATACGGTTACCGCTGATACCGCGGTTATAAAAAGTATATTCACCGGGATTTTCAAAACCGAGCTTTGCAGATACAAGGCGGGCATAGCCTGTACCAAGACTGTCTTCTACCTTTCTGTCACGACCGCAGTCAGTTATTGAATCACCCTGAAATAAAATTACTTTTGACATAAAAACACTCCGTTCACTATAATTTGATTTCATTATAGTAAACGGAGTTATATAAATCAAGTGTTTATTTTACAAAAGTAAACTTTTCCCACGGAATGTTTACAGGCTTTTTATCAATAAGAATCTCATCGATATGCATAAGAAGCGGAAAGTCCTCAGTATTAAGAACGCCTGCTTTTGCGCTTACCTTTACGGCACGAGCAACACGCTCGGCAACGACAAGTGACTCAAGAGTTACACCGTTGAGTTCTGCCTTTGCCTCGTCAATTGTGAGACCGCGGCCGAGAAGGATGCCTACAAGACGGGTTCTGCCGCCGTATACGGTAACGTAGAGGTCACCTGCACCTACACAGAGATTATCAAGTGTGCCTGCACCCTGGAAATCAAGAAGTTTTGACATTTCCTTTACAGCCTGACCGAAAACTGCAGCCTGTGAGTTGAAATGAAGTGTATCGTTACCGAAGTTTTTCTGATTAAGACCGATCGTAAGAGCGATACCGAGTGCGTAGCCGTTTTTAAGAGCAACAGCGCTTTCGATACCAACAACGTCTGTAGAAAGGCTGATATGATAGTAATCAGTAGCCATGACCGACTTGATAAATTCAAGCGTTTTCATGTTTTTGCCGCAGAAAGCAACCTCTGTCTGATCGTGTGCCACAAGCTCGTAGCTTGTACAGGGACCGCCGATTGCGTTAAGGTCAAGAGTCTTACCCATTTCTGCAAGCTTTTTACCCCAGTACTCAGGATAAGAAATAAGCTTTCCGTCCTCTGTGTCATAAAGACCCTTGGTAACTGTGATTACAGGCATTGTTTCGGGAATAAGGGGGAATATCTTTTCTGCAAACCAATCTACACCGAAGCTTGATACACCGCCGATGATAAAGTCTGCGCCGTCGATTGCCTTTTCAACATCCTCAATCTGATAATACTTAAGACCTGCGGGGAAATCCGTATCAAATTTGGGGTGACGGTTTGTCTTAATTGAGGTCTCGATAATCTCGCGGTCAAGATGTGTACCGACAAGTCTTACCTCATGTCCGTTTTCTCTTGCAGGGAAAGCGAGCGCCGAGCCCATCATACCTGCACCGATGATAGTTACAACTGCCATTTTCGTATTCTCCTTTTGAAAAAGTTTGAAAAATATTGCAAATTTTCTGACATTGTTATATCATTATTAAAGAATTATGTCAATAGTTGGTGTGAATATTGATAAATCATCAGTAATACGCGCAAACTTTTGCAAACTTTTGCAAGGAGTTGGATATATGCTTCAGATCGAACGTCAAAAAAACATTTTAGAATTTATAGAAAAGAAAAAAAGCACAACGGTAAGTGAGATAGCAAAAGCGGTATACACAAGCGAAGCATCGGTAAGGCGCGATATCGTAAAGCTTGAAAAAGAAGGGTACATTATCCGCGTTTACGGCGGTGTTATGCCTGCAAACCATCAAAGCGGAGTTGTGCCCGTTGAGCTTCGCGATACCTCCAACTCAAAAATAAAGGAAGAAATTGCAAAAAAAGCGGCTTCACTCATAAAAAGCGGTGACACTGTCATAATGGATGCATCTACCACTGTTTTCCGTATCTGCCATTATATAAAGACAATAAAGAATCTTAAGGTCATCACAAACAATCTGCGTATATGCGAGGAATTAAAAGACACGGAAATAAAGGTATATTGTACCGGCGGCGCATATTACGGCAGCCGCGGATGCTTTCTTGGAGCATTTGCAGAGAATTTCATAAGCTCTGTACATGCCGACAAGGTATTTTTTTCATCACAGGGCATAAGCTGTGACGGAATTATCACAGACGTTGACGAAAGCGAAAATTCAATAAGAAGTAAAATGCTCGAACACGCTGATAAAAAGATATTTCTTTGCGACAGTTCAAAGTACGGTCTGCAAAAGCCGTTTACACTTTGCAACAAGGATGATATTGATGAAATCATATGTGACAAAGAGCTTGTTTTCGATAATTAAAAAGTGCAGGTTTAAAACCTGCACTTTAATTATTCTACTGTGTAGTTATCGAAGTAGCCCTGAATGAATACGATGGGAGTACCCTTATCACCCGAACCTGAAGTAAGGTCACAAAGCGAACCGATAAGGTCGGTAAGCTGACGGGGGGTCGTACCCTGTGATGCCATGTTGCCTACAAGGTTGTCCCCTTTTGATCTTATACTATCTGAAATTGCTTTTTTAAGTTCCTCACCGGAGAGGTTTGCAAAATCGTTATCAGCAAGATACTTAAGCTTAAGCTCATTGGGTGTACCGACAAGACCGTCGGTATAAGCGGGAGATACAACGGGGTCAGCAAGCTCCCAGATCTTACCCTGCGGGTCTTTGAAAGCGCCGTCACCGTATACCATGACCTCAACACACTTGCCTGTCTTTTTAAGAATCTCCGACTGAATATCCTTTACAAGATCAAAGCACTCGTTGGGGAAAAGCTTTATCTTATCCTCGGTTGATTTATTTGAACCGAGAAGACCGTATTTTGAGTTATAGCCGCTGCCGTTTACAGATGACGTAAGAATATCGTCAAGACCGCAGACAGCCTTTGCGCCGTTTTCAAGAAGAATTCTCTTTGTACGTGCGCGGGTATGGATATCACAGGTAAGAACACAGTCGGTATAATCAAGAATCGTCTTTGCCTGATTTGCAAAAACTATCTCAACCTCAGCGCCTGCATCTGTAATTATCTTTGAGTAGTAATCAACGTAATCCACGCCTGTAAACTCATGCTTGTTTTCACCAAACAGCTCACGGTATTTTTCAAGCGTAAGTACGTCTGAATAAGGATTGATACCCGCATTATCGAGCTGATCGTAAGTGAGAAGCGCATTACCCACCTCATCACTGGGGTACGAAAGCATAAGCACTACTTTTTTGCAGCCCATTGCGATACCCTTAAGATTTATAGCAAAACGGATAGGGGAAAGAATGGGGAAAATAACGCCGACGGTTTCACCGCCGAGCTTTGCCTTGACGTCTGCTGCAATAGCGTTAACGTCTGCATAGTTACCCTGTGCACGTGCAACGATAGATTCTGTCATTGCGATAATGTCTCTGTCCCTGAGTTCAAATCCGTCGCTTTCTGCGGCGGCAAGAATGCTGTCAACTGTTATTTTAACAAGATCATCACCCTCACGGATAATGGGGCAACGAATACCTCTTGAAACAGTGCCGACAAGTCTTTCCATATTAAAGCCTCCAATGCTTTTTTAAAATCACCATAATATTATAGCACAGCAATAATTAAATAGTAAATAGAAATGCAGAAATTTTTTAAAAAAATTATTTTAAAATCTGCGAGATTTTATAATAGTCATTTGCAAGTACAGTGTCTATTCCCATATCAACAAGCTTTACCGCCTCTTCCCTGTCATCAGACCAGAAAACGTTACAGACAAGACCGTTTTTATGCGCTTTATCTATATCAGCCTGTGTGAAAAAGGGCTTAAAAAACTGCACCTTTTTACAGCCGAGAGCCAGGGCGCGTTCGACAATACGCGTCGATTCAAGTTCCTTACGGGTGACGGCGGGCTCCTCGCCGCAGCACCGCGCAATATCGGGAGCCATCTCGCGTGCAAGTGACAGCACGTTATCGTTGCCGCTCATAAAATAAACGTACTTACGGCAGTCATATTTATCAATGAGGTCGATAATTTTCTGCATATGCTCACGGCTGTAAAAACAGGTAAGTCTGTCGCTTACCGACTTGATATGAACGTTCATTACAACGTGGCAGGCAAATTTCTTAAGTATCTCTTCAAAGGTAACTATTTTAAGTCCCGAAAACTCCTCACTGTGCTTTGAACCGAAATCAAGCTTTAACAGCTCATCATAAGTATGCTCGTACACTTTACCAAAGCCGTCGGACACACGCTCAAGCGTAGAATCGTGAATGGAAACTATCTCACCGTCGGCGGTATACCACAAGTCAAACTCAATTTCCTGCGCGCCCAGAGCAACTGCCGCGCCGAATGCCGCCATACTGTTTTCGGGAGCTATGGTTGAAAAACCACGGTGGGCACACACACGCGGATACGGCATAAGCTCATCGTTTAAAACGATGGCAGGACCTGCAGGTCGGTATTGCCACGGCTTTCTGCCGTATTCAATATATTCATAATGAGCAGAATCGGGATTGCCGAAGCCTGCGGGCTTATAGTATTTTTCATGAGGGTCGAAACTAACGGTAAGCGAGCCGAATTTACCCTGCATATTACCGAGCACTTTACCGAAAGGTGACACTGCCATACTCGCACCGCAGATATCCGAATCCTCCGCAAAGCTTACCGACGAACGAAGAACGTACGCATTTGTATTATAAGCAAGAAAACGGCAGGTTGCCTCAATAGACGCGTGTGTATCGGAACGCTGAAGCGAGCAACCGATTATAATATCAACGTTATTTCTCGCGATATTGGCAAATGCTTCGTAAAAATAAAAATCATAACAGGTCAGAAAGGCGTAGCGCACACCCTCAAGCTCAATAACGTACGGCTCAGATGGTTCAAGCGTATAACCCGAATCAAGCGAAAGCGTTTCAAATTCAAGCGGCGGAAGATGCTTTTTAAAATACTTTCCTGCAAGACTGCCTTCCCTATTATATACATAGGTAGTATTTCGGTAGCCTGTCGGTTCAAGCGAAAGAGCATTGACAAAAACGAGCGCGTTACAACGCTTTGCAGTACTGATACATTCAGACAAAAGCGTATCAATGTATTTATTATGATAATACAGCGTCTCTTCAAGGTCCTTTGTAACACAGGGAACGTCGCTGTATTCGGGAAGAACGATAATATCGTAAGTGTCATCACAGTTTCTTAACTGCTTGATTTTAAAATCAAAGTATTCGTCACTCTTTGAAAGATCGTACGAATAGGGTGGTTGAACAATACACGCTTTCATTTCATCACCTATCTGACAGATTCTGAATTTATTTCATCCTTCACTATATAGAGGGGACGGCCCTTGCTTTCAGTATATATTTTTGAAACGTACTGACCGATAATGCCGAGGCAGAAAAGCTGAACGCCCGACAGCATAAGAACCAAAGACGCAAGCGTCGGAAAGCCGGGCACGGGGTCACCGAATATAATTGTTTTTATTACAATAAACAGCATCATGAATATCGCAACAAAAAACATTATCACGCCGAGTATTGACGAAAGAATAATAGGCTTATCGGAAAATGCTACGATACCGTTAACGGCATAAGCGGTGAGCTTCCAGAAATTCCATTTTGACACGCCGCTGTGACGGCTTTCCACCTCATACGGCATATAATAAACGTTAAAGCCTATCCATGAAAAAATACCTTTTGAAAAACGGCATTTTTCAGGAAGTGCAATAATTGCATCTACCATCTTACGACTGAGCACACGAAAATCACTCGCCGAACGGAAAAACTCAACGTCTGTGATTTTATTGATAAGCTTATAAAAGCAGTTTTTAAAGAAGGTCAGCACCTTACCCTCATTACGCTTATCCTGATAAGCGGCAACGCCGTCATACTCCGGATTTTCTTTGATTATATCAAGCATTTTAAGTACGTATTTTGGGTTTTGCTGAAGGTCGGCATCAATTATAGAGGTATACTCACCTGTCGACGCTTCAAGTCCTGCAAGCAGCGCCGCCTCCTTACCAAAGTTACGTGAAAAGCCGATCACCTTTACACAGTAGGGTGACGTTTTTGCTATATCACGAAGTTCTTCAAGTGTTTTGTCGCGGCTGCCGTCGTTTATAAAGATAAGCTCAGTATCCTTCATAAGCTCACCGAACGTTGAAGTTATCGCCTCATAAAACGGCTTGACGTTTTGCTCTTCGTTATAACATGGAATAACAACAGAAAGGTACATATAAATTCACTCCGTTACTTTTTAAACACAAAAAATTTACTGATTATATAATTTGAAACAAGGACTATGACTTGTGTGGCAAGCTTTGCCGCAAAGCCGTTCCAATGCAAAAGATCAAGAACAAAGACACCGCCCACCTCGATTATCATTGTAAAACCGCGGGCACCGACAAACTTCAAAAACTCAACAGCAAGCGCACGAAAGCTATCCGTCTTTGATACAAAAACGTATATTTTGTTTACGACGTAAGCAAAAAGAATCGAGCATATGACGGAAATAATATTTGCGACGTTTACGTTGATATTAAGAACTGTATCAAGAAGCCAGAACACAACGAAGTTTACAACAGTTGTACATCCGCCCGCTATAATATATTTCACCGTCGGGTGATTTAATATTGCAATAATCTTTTTCATAGTATCTCCAAAGCAATTTATTTTTTTATTTTATCAAACATCAGTGCAATTGTCAACCGCGCTCTCCTTTCGTTTCTGACGGCGGACGCGGTTTATATGTCTTTCAAAATCACCGTTTGATATAAGCCTTGCCATAACAAGCTGTATATAAGTAGGAACCGTACCCGAATAAAAGCTGAGCTTTTGTAAAAACACAGGCACAAGCGAAGGCGGAAGCACAATATACGCAACACGGAAGGATGCAGATACTGTTTTTGAAAAGGTATTCATATATATAACGTTATCGGAATTTGTCGAACCGAAAAGAGTTTCTTCATTTTTCTTAAGCAGGGTAAACTCCGACTCGAAATCATCCTCTACTATATACCTTCCCTTTTTCGATGCCCAGCGCAGATATTCGTGACGCTTTGAAGCCGACGCCGTAACCCCGCTCGGAAAGCTTCGGTAAGGGGTGATATGAAGCACGTCAGCCTTGCTTTTTTTAAGAGCAGAGCTTCTGATACCGTCAGGACCTAGAGGCAAAAACTCACAGCGGGCGGTAGATGCGTTATACACCTGCTCAATTTTATTATAGGACGGTGATTCGAGTGCATAAAGCCTGTCATGCCCTAAAAGTTCAACTATCAGCCGGTACAAATGCTCAGAGCCTGAGCCGATTATTATCTGCGAAGAGTCGCAGTATATTCCGCGGCTTCTTGCAAGATAATCGGCAATCGCTTTTTTCAGTTCATCACAACCGCTTCCCTGTGAACGCTCAAGTATCGACTCACCGTAATCTGAAATTACGCTGCGCATTGTCTTTGCAAGTACTGAAAAGGGAAAGTCCACCGAATGCTGAGCGCGTACGGGTTGTGTGACCTGCATTCTGTTCACGTTAACAGATGCTTCAAAGCCGTCACTCTCACGAAAGATAACGTAATAACCGCTTCTTTCACGGGATTCGACGTAACCCTCCTCACACAAAAGCGAATAGGCATGCTCGACCGTGACCGTGCTTACGCCAAGCTCTGCCGCAACAATTCGTTTTGACGGAAGCTTTGTATTATATTTATAGGTGCCTTTAACTATGTCGTCGCGCACGCCCGCATATAATTGGATATAAGCGGGTGATCTGTTATTTTTGTCAATCAAATTTTTCATCTGGTTATATAAAATTCTCCCGTTTTGATTATTTTAATATGACCAAAAAGTATTATATACTATTATCATTAAAATTGCAAGCAGGTGAAACAATGTCACGGGAAAGTCAGAAAAAAATCGCGGTAATAAATGATTTTTGCGGATTCGGCAGATGCTCCATCGCAGTATCACTTCCTATACTGTCAACTCTTAAAATACAGTGCTGTCCGCTTCCTACCTCGATTTTTTCAAACCACACGGCTTTTGAAAGCTTTTTCTTTACTGACTACACAGAGCACATGGAGGATTACGTACGCGAGTGGGAAAAGCTTGAGCTTCACTTTGACGGAATACTGACAGGATATCTCGGTTCACCCGAACAGATCGATACGGTAAAAAGATTTTTAGAGCGTTTTAAAACAAAAAACACAACGGCTGTTATTGACCCTGTTATGGGAGACGGCGGTGTACTGTATTCTGCATATTCAAAAGAACTGTCAAAAAAAATGTGCTCGCTCGTACCTTATGCAGATATTCTGACGCCTAATCTTACAGAAGCATGTATTCTTACCGATACGGAATACAAAAAGGATATGAGAAATGCAGAGCTTACGGCAATTTGTGAAAAGCTTTGCAAAATGGGTCCTGAAACGGTTGTCGTATCAGGGCTTGAAAAAGACGGTATACTGCAAAACTTTATTTATCGCAAAGAGATGCCGCCTGTGGTAATCGGTCATAAAAGGGTGGGACCCTGCCGTGCCGGTACAGGTGACGTTTTCTCATCAATAATTGCAGGAGATACGGTAAACGGAAAAAATATAGAGGATGCTGTAAGGCATGCATCGGATTTTATTTCAAGAGCAATGGAAAAGACGATAGAAATGGATATGCCTGCAACAGACGGAATATGCTTTGAGGAGGTTCTCACAGAGATATGAAAAGAAAAGTAAGACAACTGACAATTGCGGGTATTTTCACAGCGCTTGTTTTTTTGGCAACGGCATACCTGCATATACCTGTAGGTACAGGCTACGTTCACATAGGTGATGCTTTTATTTACACCGCAGCATCAATGCTGCCACTTCCATACGCACTGGTTGTTTCGGTTGGAGGAGCGGTACTTGCCGACTGCCTTTCGGGATTTGCCCTGTGGGCGCGCGCATCGGCAATAATCAAAGGCGTTTCAGTTTTGCTTTTTACAAGAAAAGACAAAATAATATGCGCAAAAAACATAATCGCGGTCTTCCTGTCGTGGATCATATGCATCGGCGGATATTATCTTTACGAAGCTGTAATATCGGGCAACTTTATCGTCCCGCTTGCAAGTATCGGCGGCAACGTGCTTCAATGTGTTTTCAGTACGATAGCATATATTATAATAGGTATATCAGCAGATAAATTAAAGCGTTCACAAAAGTGAACGCTTTAATTTCAGAGTGTCAAAAAACCATTCTTTTAATTTGACACTCTGATGTGACTTTCAAAAAAGAGTGCAGATTTCGTGAACTCGCACTCGTCGGCGTACAATGGTACGGTAGAGAGCGAGTTCAGGGGAAGTGAAGAAGTCCCATGAAAACACTAGTGTTTTCATGGGACTATTATTTGTACATATTTAAACTAC
>JAZPZR010000255.1:0-9608 GCA_045544795.1 Eubacteriales bacterium | reverse complement strand
TTTTGACACTCTGAATAAAAGACTTGCGGGACTTTCGTCCCGAAAGTCTTTTATTATACGTTAATTTCGGATAGTAAAACTTCTCGTCCGCCTTGTTCACGGCTTCTTATTCCTGCTATCACCATTTTCATCAGCTCAACGGTATGCTCGAAAGGTACAGGCTCCTTGCCTGTTCTCAGCCAATTTACAAACAATTTAAGCTGCTTGTAAAATGCATTGTACGAATCGCCCGTTGTAATGTAGCGCGAGCCTGCCGTACCTATCATAAGCGTACCCGCGCCTGCCATGCCGATTCCCTGCGCGATATCTACGTAGCAGCCGCTTTCGTGCTTTATATGTACCATAGCCTGCTCGTATGTGCCGGTGTTCTGAACTGATACAAATCCCGGACCCAATAACGGATATACCGACTCAAGCGCGTGTATTCCGTAGGTCTCGAATTTTTTCGGCATGGGTCTGCATATGTACATAAGCTTACCAAGCTCGTAATGACTTTCGTAAAATATCTCCATCTCCTTGCAGTAACGCAGGGAAGAGGAAGAGATAAATTTTTTTCCTTCGTTTCTCCATCTGATAAATGTCTTAAGATCCTCTTCGTTGTCTGTAAGCGGTTTGTCGATAAACATGGGAAGTCCCGCATCAAGAAACGGCTTGCAACGCTCAATGTGCTCGTATCCTACGTCGGTTGCGCATATTACCGCATCAACCTCGCCTATCATGTCGGTGGGATTGTCTACAACGCTCGGTATGTTGGATGCAAGTGCCATCTTTTCTGCCTCAGCCCTGTCTGCATATCCCGTACAGCATATGTGCGTTATGCTTGTGCCCTCAATTCCGAAGGTGTGCTCAGGCTGTTTGTAAAGGTAGTCGGTAATTGCAGGAAATCCGCAATTGTCCATATGCTCCTTTGTGTAGCCGTTGAACATCGCGCTCCATGAATACGGATGTCCGTTGCCTTCTGTCATGCCGAGTATTCCTATTTTAATAGGCTTGTCACCAAGTGGGAACATATGCTATATCTCCTTTATCTTTTTGTCTGAAATATCAGAAACTATGTTCTGATAGTATGAAGTGAGCGCAATAACGTCTGCGCCGACACTTATAAATGTGTAGCCCATTTCGACAAGCTCGTCAAAATTGCCGGTGCCGCCCACCGTACCTGCAAACTTGCCGTGACGGCGCGCACACTCTGCAACACGCTTTTTGGCTTCGGTAACTGCAGGGTTGGAAAAATCGTTGGGACAGCCCGCGCCCTGTGAAAAATCGGCGGGCCCGAAAAATATCATGTCAATGCCGGGAAGTGCGCAGATCTCTTCAAGCTCGTCAAGCGGCTCAGGGTCCTCTATCTGTACAACTGTAAATCTTTCGCTGTTTGCATCGCGCATGTACTCGTCAGCATCAATAAGACAGTATGCACCGTCAGCATTGCCGCCGTCAATAGGCCTTCTGCCGATAGGGTGGAACTTTGTGTAGTATACTATCTCCTTTGCCTGCGCAAGACTCATAAGATGCGGCACCATAATTCCCGTAGAATCTGCTTCAAGCGGTAAAATAAGGTCGGAATAACTTCCGCGGCGCACTCGGGTGAGCAGGTCGCAGTCGTGCACCTTTGAGGCAAGCACCGCCTTTTCTATCGTTTCAATTCCGTTGGGTACGTGCTCCATGTCTACCCATACACAGTCAAAACCGCACATTGCCGCAATTTCAACGGCGCGCTGGCAGGATAAGTTGATTTTAGTACAGGTTGCAACCTTGCCCTCGCGCATTTTTGCAAGAACACGGCTTTTTCTCATTTTCATAGGAAAATTCTCCTTTCAATAACCTTTGATTAAATTTTATCATTTATTTAATAATGTATCAATAAAAATTTAGGACAAAATACCGTGCGCATTTTCGGGATTTTTAATAAACAAAAAAACGCAGACCCTTTGGCCTGCGTTTATTTTGTAATAAGCTTGCTTTTTGCGGTTTTTATTGAGGCAATAAGTAAAATTCTAATTGTAGAACACGTTTTGTTAATGCGCTTGTAGGTGGGTTCGTCAATGTAATCAGTTTTTAAAAGCATTTCAAGCCATCTACCCGTTTCATTTGCTTCTTTGAGTGCGATTTCAAGTTTGGCAATAAAATCGGCACGGCTATGTCCGTATTTGCTTTCTGCAATGTTTGCACAAACACTTGTGGCGCTTCTTGCTATTTGGTTTGAAATAACGTTTTCATGCTTTGATCTCAATCCCTTTGCCAACTTTAAAATATCAACAGATAATTGCATTGATAAATCAGAAAGCTTATCTTCTTTCACTGATGACACCTCACTTTTAATAGAATTATATCATATATTTGCACGTAGTGCAATATCGTTGGGCAAAGCCCACATCGTTTGTGCGTAGCACAACACTGTTTGCGCATGGCGCAACCTCGTTTTGTGTCCAAGTAAAAACGATGTTGACCTTACGGTCAAATGATGTTTGTAACTTCGTTACAAAACGATGTTGTGTCATGTCTGACACAAACACAAAAATAAACGCAGACCCTTTGGCCTGCGTTTATTTTGGAGCTGATGAGCAGATTTGAACTGCCGACCCCATCCTTACCAAGGATGTACTCTACCTACTGAGCTACATCAGCAACGTCAATTATTATACAACATAAAAATCAATTTGTAAATACCTTTTTGAATAAATTTTTTCAAAAAACATATTGACAAACACATTCGCACATGCTAATATATATAGGCAAAAAGAAGCGGAACGTTCGTTCTCACCGTATGGCAACTGCGCTTTTACGGTTAATATTTTGACAATATGCTGTATTTGTGTGTTGTCGGGTATTTTTGAGACGGGCATTTCATGCTCGTTTTTTTGTTTAATTTTGCTTTGGAGGTGTGCGGGTATTAACGCAAAGAGTAACGCAAAAAATTTGTCTATCAATGATGAAATCAAGGATAAAGAGGTCAGAGTTGTTGATGATGAGGGCAATCAGCTCGGCGTCATGAAAACGACAGAGGCTCTTAAACTTGCAGAGGCTAAAAATCTTGACCTTGTCAAGATAGCACCTAAAGCGGTTCCGCCCGTATGTAAAATTATCGACTTCGGTAAATATTGCTACGAGCAGACCAAAAAGGAAAAAGAGGCAAAGAAAAATCAGAATGTTATTTCTATTAAGGAAATACAGCTGACACTTAAAATTGATGTTCACGACATTCAGACAAAGGCATCACATGCACTCCGTTTTCTTAAAAACGGTGACAAAGTAAAGGTCGTAGTAAAGTATAAGGGCAGAGAGCTTGCACATACAGAACTCGGCTTTGATATTGCAAATCGCTTTGTTGAGTTACTTGAGGATAATGCGGTTATAGAAAAACCTGCAAAAATCGAAGGCAGAAACATGATAATGGTCCTTGCGCCCAATCCGGCGCTTAAGGCAAAGAAATAAAGGAGGCTAAAACCATGGGTAAAATCAAAACTCATACAGGCGCCAAGAAGAGATTTAAGATCACTAAGGGCGGTAAAGTAAAAAGAGCACACGCTTTCAGATCACACATTCTGAACAAAAAGTCCACCAAGCGTAAAAGAGGACTCAGAAAAGAAGCTTATGCTGATAAGACAAACGTCAAGGCAATTAAAAAGCTTATTCCTTATAAATAAGAATCGGAGGATTAACATAGAATGGCTAGAATTAAATGTGCGGCTACAACCCGCAAGAGAAGAAAAAAGATTTTAAAGCTCGCTAAAGGCTTTTACGGTGCAAAGAGCAAGCAGTTCCGTACTGCAAATCAGGCAGTTATGCGTTCACTTACAAACGCATACATCGGCAGAAAGCAGAAGAAGAGAGACTTCCGTTCACTCTGGATCACAAGAATCTCTGCTGCATGCAAAATGAACGACATCAACTATTCACAGTTTATGCACGGTCTCAAGCTCGCAGGCGTTACTCTTAACAGAAAGATGCTTGCTGAGGTTGCAGCAACAGACGCTGCAGCTTTCACAAAGCTTGTTGAAACAGCAAAGGCTGCAATTAAATAATTTAAAAAGCACGGTTTTAAGCCGTGCTTTTTTATTTCAACTATGTATTTTAAACACCTTTTTTAGAATTGCCGACATAAACTTCGGCGGTTTTATTACGACTACCTTCAAAAAAATCACTCACTTTCAGTATTTAAGCAGTACAGTTCCTGCAAGTATGAGCGCCGCGGCGAGAATTATTACAATAAACAGATTGGGTATAAATATCTGTATGACGATTCCCGCCCCGAAGCACACAAACGCAAGCCCTACGGTTTTTAATATACAGCCGCTCATCGCAGGCGCCTCCTTTGACCTTTTACCCTATACTATGCTTTGTATTACAATTATGTTAATCAGCACAGCTTTTCAATAAGCCCGCGTATGCATTCAAGTTCGGCGGCAGCTTCGGCTATGGCGCTGTTTTCTATAAAGCTTTTTGCCCTTCTTACCGCGGTCGAGATTCCCTTTATTATATCTTTCGGATAAAACGTGTTGTTAAGAAACTCGTTCTTTTCAATCAGCTTATTTAAACTGTCTACCGCACTTACTGAAAGACTGTCCGCGCATGCGTCAAGCAGCTCTCCCGCCTCTTTTTTAAAATTTGACGTATAAAACAACTCACCAAACGTAACAGTAAGCGTCAGTACGGTAAGCACAGTTAAAAATATAATATTTCTTTTCATTTGCAATTCCTTTTGACCTTGTAGTATTTTCCGTCCTTTTCCCGCATAACGAGAAAAAGCCCCTTTTCCGACTTCTCTTTTATCGCGTTCAGCACTTCTTTTTTTGTAAGCCTGAGCCGTTTTATGACCTGCGCGTCAAACTTGCCGTCGGAAATAATGATCTCACTCACGTCGGCATCCTTTTTGTCAATAACGCTCACGTTTCCGTTTGTTTCAAGTACCGCAAGCTCAATATCGCGTATGTTTGCGATCCCTTCGGCGCGCATTGCTTCAACAAGGTCATCAACGGACATTCTTGCCGTCTGCATATTTTTCTGATCAATTTTACCGTGCCGTATTATAGTTATCGGCTTGCCGTAAATCAGCCGTCTGAATTTTGGAAGCTTCAGCGTCAAAAGCGATATCGCAATTTCAAGCGCAGACAATACGGTTATCGGCAATAACCCGTATAAAATCGGCATGGCGGTGTCCTGTATCGGAATTGTCGCAAGCTCGGAAATAAGTATCGTGATAACAAGCTCGCAGGGCTGTAATTCTCCTATCTGACGCTTGCCCATAATCCGTACCGCGATGCTTACCGATAAATACAGAATAATACATCTTATAACAATAAAAACCACGAGAATCACCTCGTGGTTTATTATTTGCAAATTGTATTATATTATGCGCCTGCTTCTGCTTTTGCCTGATCTCTGAGTGTTGTGATAAGCGTGTAATACTCTTCGTAGGTAAGACCGAGCTGTGTGCATGCAGTCGCGTGCTCAACACCTAAGTATCTTAAATGCCACGGCTCGTAGGAATACCCCGTTATACCTTCGTCACCCTTTGTGTAGCGGATGATAAAACCGAAGCGTGTGCAGTTGTCACGCATCCATCTGTACGAAGCGGTCTGGTCAAAAGCGTCTACAAGCTGACCGTATTTGTTGACAATTGACGATGAGCAAACGTCAGCCGCAAGACCGGTGTGATGCTCGCTTGCCCCGGGCGGCGCGATGTATTCGCCTGCTTTTGCTTCAGCCTCAGCTCTCGAATAGCCCTGTTGTAAATACTTGTTGGTGCGTGTTTCAAACTTGTTTCTCTGTGAGGCGACCGTTCTGTAGCCTGAATAGAGAACAAGATCGTTTATGCCGTTCTGACGTGCCGCTGATAAAAGCTGAACAAGTGCGTCTCCTGCAACACGCTCCATGGGATATGAGCAGCCCGCAGGCGTGATAAGGTCGGTGGGCGCATAGTCGTCGCCGACTTTGTGCTGTTTATTTAAAAGAATAGAATATTTTGAACCTAAAAATTCGTCAAGCTTTGCCGCCGCTGTTGCCGCATCCATGCCTTGTGTTATCGAAAAATCCTTGTAGCTTGTGGGCGCAGTTGCGGGAACTGTAACAGGGGGTGTTTCGGGTGCGGGCGCAGGCTCAGGTGCAGGCTCTGTCGGCTGTGACGGGGGAGTGGACTCACCCTGCGAACCCTGTGATACCTGAGTGCTTCCTTCACTTGAGGGAGCATCGGCACCGCCTGTATTTGACACAGAACTTGAATTTCCGTCATTTGAAACGGGTGTGTCGTTTGATGCTGTTGTGTCACCGTCCGTCTCATTTGAAACGGGCGCATCGACCTGCGTACCGTCTGTCACCGTATCTGTAGGTGTGTCGGTGCTTTCCGTTTGTGTATCACCTGCAAGCTCGGTTTCAGGCTTGTCTGTAGTTTCGGTATTGTCTTTTCCGAGCGATTTTATAAAAAACGCGCCTATCACGACAATTACTGCCGCGACAATAAGACATAAAACTCCTGTAAATAATCCTTTTTTCATTGTATCACCTCTGAAGAGTATTATAATATATTATTTAATTTTTTTCAACCATTATATTTTTGCAAATACTGTCAACAATATTTGCAGGAGTGATGTGATGAAAAATAATAAAAGCCTGTGGTTTTTATCCTTTGTGCTGACCCTTGCCGTGCTTACCCTTTCAATGTCGGTCTTTTTACTGTATCTGCGTGTTGATTCAATAGGTGATACACCGGAATTACCGCAACAGGCAGAAGAACAAAAAAATAAAGAGCCGACCGAGTATACCGAACCGCAGGATAACGTCGGCGCTGTCAGCTTTACCGAGGACCAGATGACAGAGCTTGCAAGAAAGATGTTTTTTATCGACGGATTTTTAAATGACGTCGATATAGACTTTGACGATAAAGCGATAACCGTCAGCGCAAAGATAAAGGATAAAGAAAAACTTGTTGAGTGCTATCCCGAACTCAGTAAATTCAAAGCTGTTCTTACAGCCGTTGAAAACAAAAAGATAACCGCAACTGCTCTCCTTACCCAAAAGGACGGACGTGCCGCAATAAAGCTTGATAAGGTGACTGTCGGAAAAATGAATATTGATACCGACCTCATTTCGCCGTTTATTGAGGAGGACGGTATATCGGCATTTTTTGACGTGGAATACAGCGATATAGAGCTGACCGACGGTCTTGTGGTATTCAAAAATGATATTCCTGACGTTTTAAAATATTAAAAGGTTGCATTTTTCATCCGTGGGTGCTATAATATTATAGATTAATATACGGAGGGTGAAAAATGAGCGCAAACGAAATATTTAGAACAGAGTTTCGTGGATATAACAAGGATGAGGTGGCGGCATATATCTCATCGCTCAATTCACAGATGGAATCGCTTCAGTCAGAACTTGATATGACAGAAAGTCAGCTTATAAAATGCCGTAAAGAACTTGATAGTTTTAAGGAAGTGGAGTCTGCTCCGCGCGAGCTTACTGAGGATGAGATCGCGTCTATCCGTCAGTCGATAGTGGAGGAAATGGAGCCTGTGCTCCGTAACGAAATTGCCGCACAGCTTGAGGAGAAGTATAAATCCGTTATCGAGCAGTACGTTCAGGATGCTAAGGAGAAAAACGGTCATTATCGTGAAAAAGCGGAGGCATATGATAATGAGCGCGAGTTTCTTGCAGAGCTTATGATAAAGGCAAAGTCGGATGCTGCGGATATCCGTGACGATGCGCAGAAAAAGGCGGATACCCTTCTTTCCGAAACGTTTGATAAGTTCATGAAAATGCAGGCTGATTTTGTTGAAATGAAGAAAAACGTTGCCGCATCAAAAATTGAGCTTGATAAGCGTATTCAGAGTATGCAGCACTATCTCAACGACTTTTCCCAGTATCTTGATTTTATGGGAAGAGATATTGAGAATACAGGCGAAAACTTTAAAGAAAATATGTAAAAAAACCCTGAAGGTAAAGTATTTGCCTTCAGGGTTTTTGTTTAAAAAGTGATTTATATTTCTATCTGCGTTCCGTCAAAAGCGATGATTACAGGGAATTCTGCCGTATCTCTCACCTCGTAGACGGATTTTGTTCTGCGTGGTGAATAATGATTAAAGCAGAGTGTCTTGAGGTTTTTGTTGCCTTCAAATATCGGCAGATATTTCGTCGCTTCAAAATGCGCCGATTCACAAATTGCAAGGTCAAGCGGTTTGTCAAGTACCGAGACAGGAAAATCATGTTCGGGTCCCTTGTGACAGAGATCACCCGAAAACAGTACTCTTTTTCCGTCTGCTTCTATGAGAAAAGCGTATGAAACGTCAATGTGCATAGTTCTGAATGCGGTGACTTTAACGTTGCCGTCGTCGTAAATAACGCCTTCGCTTATTTCTTTCATTCTGAAATCGCGGAGGGATACGCCGTTAAGACTTGTCCATGTGTTTGCACAGTCGTATACCTTTTTAACGTCTGCGGGTAAAAAGATTTCGGGGTCTGCCGTTTTAAATTTCCATGAGCATACGTCAAGATAGGTGATAAGACCGTTTGAGTGATCGCCGTGCATGTGTGTTACAAATATCGCATCAACAGAATCAAGTGTCATACCGCGTGTTATAAGCTCTTCCGTGGCGTTACAGCCGATGTCGATAAGTATTCTTTTACCGCACACTTCAACAAGTGCCGACGAGCATTTTCTGTTAGGTTCGGGATAGCCGTGGCTTGTGCCAAAAAACGTAATTCTCATATATACCTCCAATAGCTTTTTTAGTATTTATAATAAAATTTTGGCAATTTGTCAACCGCCTTTTATTATAAATAATTAATTTTAAATAAAAATTAAAAAATGCTTGCATTCACGAATGTGTTGTGCTATAATACTTGTCTGTAATACGCACATACGGATTGCGTCAGGGTTGCAGCCGCGCCTTTGGCTGTTGGACGGTTTATGTTCGTATGGAGGTATAAACTTTTTAAGGAGGACATAGAAAATGTCAGTAGTTTCAATGAAACAGTTATTAGAGGCAGGTGTTCATTTCGGACATCAGACAAGAAGATGGAACCCTAAAATGGCTGAGTACATCTTCACAGAGAGAAACGGTATTTACATTATCGATCTCCAGAAAACAGTAAAGAAGATTGAGGAAGCTTACATGTTTGTACGCGACGTTGCAGCAAACGGCGGCGACATTCTTTTCGTAGGTACAAAGAAGCAGGCTCAGGATTCTATCCGTGAAGAAGCAGTACGCGTTGGCATGTACTACGTAAGTGAGAGATGGCCGGGCGGTATGCTCACAAACTTCAAGACAATCAGAAAGTCAATTCAGAGACTTTGCCAGATCGAGAAGATGGAAGAGGATGGCACTTTTGATCTCCTTCCCAAGAAGGAAGTTCTTAAGCTCGTTCATGAGAAAGAGATTCTCGAGAAGAACTACGGCGGTATCAAGGAGATGAAGTCAGCTCCTGCTGCAATGTTCGTAGTAGACCCCAAGAAAGATAAGATCGCTATTTCAGAGGCTCATGCACTCGGTATTCCCGTTGTTGCTATCGTTGATACCAACTGTGATCCTGATGAGGTTGATTACCCCATCCCCGGCAATGACGATGCTATCCGTGCAGTAAAACTCATTGCTGAAACAATGGCTAACGCT
>JAZPZR010000254.1:0-1831 GCA_045544795.1 Eubacteriales bacterium | reverse complement strand
TAAGACCGCTTGGCCTCCGACTTAATATCTGTTTTCATTTTGTTTTACCCCTTTTTTAGTCTATTTGTGAAATATCAAACGGTGTCGTCTGATACACATGATAGTTCATCCAGTTTGAATAAAGAAGATTTGCATGAGAGCGCCATGTAACTACAGGCTCTTTTGTATCATCATCATCAGGAAAGTAGTTTACGGGAACGTCGGGATTAAGCCCAGCATTTTTATCGCGTATATACTCCTTTTGAAGTGTGTTTGCATCGTATTCCGAGTGACCGAACACAAAAAACATACTGCTTGATTCATTTTTAACCGCATAAACACCCGCCTCCTTTGAAGATGCAAGGATTTTAAGGTCTGCTATCGCCTCAATATCCTCGCGGTACATGGTGGTGTGGCGTGAGTGCGGTGCCATGAATTTATCGTCAAAGCCGCGCATTACCATAGACATTTTGTAGTCAACCGTGTGTTCATACACACCCGAAAGTTTTTTTGGCAAAATGTGTTTTTGCACACCGTAATGGTAGTACATAGCTGCCTGCGCTCCCCAACAGATGTGGAAGGTGGAATGAACGTGTGTTTTTGTCCACTCCATAATCTGACAAAGCTCGTCCCAGTATTCAACCTCTTCAAACGGAAGCATTTCAACAGGTGCACCCGTGATAATCATACCGTCATACTTATTGTGTTTTATATCGGCAAATGTTTTATAGAATGTGAAAAGATGCTCTTCCGACACATTCTTTGATTTGTATGACTCTGTATGGATAAGCTCCATTTCGATCTGAAGCGGAGTGTTACCGAGAAGCCGTGATAGCTGTGTTTCTGTTTCGATTTTTGTAGGCATAAGATTGAGAACAAGGATTTTGAGCGGACGGATGTCCTGTGTCATCGCCCTTATCTCGCTCATTACAAATATATTTTCCTGCTTGAGTATGTCAACTGCAGGTAATTCGTTCGGAATTTTTATCGGCATTTATTTTCACCTCAGATGTTGGCAAGTGCCTGCTCAATGTCTGCAATAAGGTCCTCTGTACCTTCAATACCGCAAGAAAATCTTACAAGGTCGGGTGTTACACCTGCGGCAATAAGCTCGTCGTCTGTCATCTGTCTGTGGGTCGCACTTGCGGGGTGGAGGACACAGCTTCTTGCATCTGCAACGTGTGTTTCGATAGCGGCAATTTTAAGATTGCACATAAACTGTTCAGCTGCCTTGCGTCCGCCCTTTACACCAAACGATACAACACCGCATGAGCCGCCAGGAAGATATTTCTTTGCAAGCTCGTAGTCGGCATCACCCTCAAGACCGCAGTATTTTACCCACGATATTTTTTCGTGTTTATTAAGATACTCTGCAACTGCCTGAGCGTTTTTGCAGTGCTGTTTCATGCGGACATGAAGACTTTCGATACCGAGATTGAGCAAAAATGCGCTCTGCGGTGACTGTACTGAGCCGAGGTCGCGCATAAGCTGTGCGGTAGCCTTTGTGATATATGCGCCCTCAAGACCGAAACGCTCTGTGTAGGTTACGCCGTGATAGCTGTCATCAGGTGTGCAAAGACAAGCAAACTTTTCAGGATATTTTGTCCAGTCAAACTTGCCCGAGTCAACGATACAACCGCCAACTGCCGAGCCGTGACCGTCAAGATACTTTGTTGTTGAGTGAGTTACAATGTCAGCACCCCACTCAAACGGTCTGCAGTTTACAGGTGTTGCGAACGTGTTATCAATAATAAGCGGACAGCCGTGTGCGTGTGCCGCCTTTGCAAATTTTTCAATATCGAGCACGTTGAGTGCGGGGTTTGCGATAGTTTCACCAAGTCGGATCGTAGCC
>JAZPZR010000253.1:0-6131 GCA_045544795.1 Eubacteriales bacterium | reverse complement strand
GGAGATCTGCGGTGACACCTTTACCGCCGACTTTTCACCCAAGGACAGCAAGGCTTACCGCATGGAAAAAGAAGGATATTACAGATTTGTAGTAAACTATCTTGACCAAAACGGCAAATCACACGACAAGGTATTTACCTTTAAGTGCGAAAATGCAGGCTACGGTATTCCCGAAGTTACATATGCAGACGGTAAGATAACTCTTAATTCAAACGAAGCAAATGTCAATAAGATGTATATCGGCTACTTCGGTGAAGAAACAGAAGTATCAGACTGGGAAGGCTTTGTTGCAAACGCAAAGGCAAGAGCATGCGTGCTCACACCTACTGACAATTACGAAACAGAACTCAAAAATGAAGGCTGTTACGTAATACTTGTTAACTACACCGACGAAAACGGTAAGAATAAAGATAAGTATTTTACCTTCAACAACTAAAAATAATGCGGAAGAAGTAAACCTTCTTCCGCATTTTATATTTATACGCATTTTATATTTATATATGTAGTTTTCTGAACTGCGTAGGGGTAAGCTCCAATTGTTTTTTAAATATCTTATTAAAAAACTTTATATCATTCATGCCAACCTGCTCTGCTATCTGTGCAACGGTGAACGTTGTATCCACAAGCAGTCTGCAGGCATTTTCTATACGTATACGCTGCAGATACTCATAAAAAGGGCAGCCTACCGACTTTGAAAAAGCGGCTGACAGATACCCGTTCGAGTAGCCAAGCTCTTTTGCGATATCGTTCAGACGAAGCTTCTCGCTATACCGCCTGTGCACGATACTTATCATTGAATTGACTATCTCGCTGTATTCGGTATTAACGTCGTTTTTACCCACCTCACGCATCATATTTATAAGAATTCTTGTAAACTGACAGCGTATAAGTTCAAGATACCCGTAGTTTTTATTTTCAAATTCGTGTATAATATCATCAACGACAGTCCGAACACTGCCGTCAGTATCGTAAAACACCCTGCCAGTTACAGACCCCTTAAGAGTTCTGTAACTGAATTTCAGAAGATAACTGTTAAGTATCTCGTTAAAATCGGTTTTACCCGCAAGCGTTCTGTCGATAAATTCAGGAAAGAACAGAAAATTTATTATCCACAGCTTTTCTTCCGACACTCTTTCCATAGAGTGTTGATCTTTGTGATCAACAATAAAGTATCCGCCCTTTTCTATCATTTCGGTCAGATCACCGAAATGATGATTTATCGCACCGCGTGCCACGTAAACAAATTCCAAAAACTCGTGATCGTGATTGCCCGATAAATCCCAATCGGTGCAGTGTATATGAAAGCCGCCGCTTGAAAGCCCGTAATACTTTTTATGATTTTTTATAGTATGGTGTTTATTATTCATTAAAATATACCCCAAATTGTATTATAATACCCCACTTTTTTTATTTTATCAATTTGATATAATAAAGTCAATACTAAAAGGAGGTATTGTAATATGTTAAGGAGAATCACAGCAATGCTACTTACAACGACTATTATAGGCTCTGCCTTTACGGCATGCCTTGCCAAAGCTGAAACAGACAGTCAAATGTCATTTGAACAAAATCTTATGCAAGAGTACTCTGATATTGAACAGATAAACAATACAGAGGTACGTTGGTGGTTAGCACAAGGCGCTCACACCGACCGGACGATAATAGAAGAGCTTAACGCCATGCACGATGCAGGCTTTTCGGGTGTTGAGCTTTGTCAGCTCGCAGACACGGACGTAGACAACACCGTTTACGGCTATGGCAGTGAGGAGTGGAATCACGACGTAAAGCTCATTCTTGATACCGCGCTTGACCTCGGCATGACCGTATCACTCGTTTCGGGCGCAGGCTGGAAGCCGGCAAACATTCCGGGGCTTGACCCTGATTCTCAGGCGGCAAACCAATGCATCGCGCTTGTCAAAGAGGACATAGGCGCAGGTGCATCACGTTCAGGTGCGGTCGCAACATCCACCTCGATCCGTGAAAAAGCAAGTCTTATCGGTGCTTATGCCGTTCCCCGCACGACAGAGACGTCATTTACAAAGGAATTCCGTATAATTGAAGATGCTCCCGCGTCCGCGCTTACCGAGTTTACGGTAGAGGCAGACGTCATTATAGAGCGCGAGGACACGGGACTGCTGCTGGGTGTTACAGACAAAAATCATTTTATCTATTTACAGATAAATGCCAATTATCAGGCAGGTAAAGTATACTACCGTCCCCACGTGCAGAATAACGGTTGGAAGGGCACTACCAATATCGATATTACAAGTGTTGTCGGAAGTGATATAATCGGCAAAAAGCTTCATATCAAGGTTGCCGTGAAAAACGGTGTTATAAACACGTGGTTTGACGGAGTTGCCGTCACCTCATACACGATTCCCACTACCGCAAGCGCTTACGGCAGTAATTTCAAGCTTGCAAAGCTTGGCTTCCGTCACGAAACAAACGTCAAATACAGCAGACAGTCTCTTGCAAGATGGGATAATATCGTTGTTACCGACGCATCGGGAAAGGTAGTAAAAAGCTATGACTTCAACGACGGCGTTGCAGGCTTTTCAGACGTAGGCGGTGTAAAGGTCGAAGACGGAATGTTAGTTGTCGGTCAGCCGCAATACGTGTCTGACCTTCCCGCGCTCATTACAGACAGCGAATACTTTTCGCTTCAGACGAAAAGCTCCCTTTCCGACCCTACGACCTTCACGATCGAAGGTGATTTTGTCATAACCAAGCAGGCAACAGGCTTTTGCTTCGGAACACGTAACGGCGGTAACGACTGTCTTATGTGGGAGATAAACTGTATTGCAAGCGGCGGTGATGAAATATACCTCAGACCGCATACACGCATAGGCAAAAAATGGACACGTCTTTCAAACGCTGACGTAACTGCCGCCATCGGCCATACCTCTTCTTCAGTCATCGAAAAAACCGTACATATTAAAATAGAGGTGACAGACGGCAAAACTATCAAAACCTACTTTAACGGCACTCTTGCGCATACGATGGACGTGCCTGAAACTGCCACCATGAACGCAAACGGAGAGTTTTCTGTAGGAGATATTATGTTCCGTCATAAAACAAGCTCCAAGTATTCAAACGAAGCGCTTGCAATATGGGACAACCTCACCGTAAGCGATGAAAACGGCAAAATAATATTTTCAGAAAATTTTGAAAATAAAAACAGCGTAGGCTTTGCCACAGGAACAGGCGCCGAGGTTAAAAACGGTATGCTTTATCTCGGTGTTGCACAGCCTGAAGTAACGTCGGGTGAAAATACTTTTGAGTCTGAGGGAATTATAGATCTTACCCCTCTTATCACCAACGGTACACTTTCATGGACCGCACCGTACGACCGCAACTATTCAATAATGTATTATTATATGCAGGGTACCGCGCAATCGGTTGCTCCTGCAACAAAAACGTCTTACGTTATAAATCTTTTTGACCGCGCAGGTGTCGAAGCGGTAACAAGCCATCTTGCCGACACGATCCTTAACGACAAAGATCTGAACGAAAAGATCCGCAGCGGAAACGTGCAGCTGTTTATGGATTCGCTTGAATACACAAACGGTGCGGGAATGACCGCATGGACCTCTGACTTTGCAAACGAATTCAAATCACGCAAGGGATATGACGTTCTTCCCTATATGTTCATCACAAGCGGTGCGCCCAATACAAATATATGGGGTTGGAATAACGATGCAGACCTTTTAGGCACATATACTCTTACCAACATGGATCGGTACAAAAAGATAATGGACGATATCTTTGACGTACAGACAGAGCTCTACATGGAAGAGTTTCTTACACCCTTTAAGGAGTGGCTGAACAGCTACGGTATAAAGCTCCGCGCACAGATATCATACGGTAAAAATCTCGAAATATCCGAGCCGATATCAGTTGTCGACTACCCCGAGGCTGAAAACAGAAACCAGAAAAATCAGGTAGACATGTACAGACTGTGGAGCGGCGGCGCTCACCTGCAGAATAAAGTTCTGTCCTCAGAAACGGGCGGTCTCAGTAATTCAGGCTACAGCTACACCTATCAGAAGCATCTTCAGGAAGCGTATATGCTGTACAGCGCAGGCTACAGCAGAATGATATGGCACATATGGGCATCCGACTTCGGACCTACAGCCTCATGGCCGGGTTACGAGGGCGGTGACGGCATGGCACAGTATTATAAATTCGGCATGCGCGAGCCGTCATACGACGACTATGCTGTTTTTAACGATCACCTCGGCAGAGTACAAAAGCTTTTGCGTGAGGGAAGTGCGGGCGTCGATATAGGTATGCTTTATACAAAATACGGTCAGCACATGGTACACAGTAATAAAAAAGACTGGCTTCACACACACGAAAGCATGTTCTTCCCCTCAACCGTACTTCAGGACAACGGCTACACCTACGATTATCTTGCATCCGATCTTCTGTCGGCAGAGGGCGTATATTTTGATAAATCAACAAAAACTCTTGAGCTTGCAGGCTACAAGGCGCTCGTTCTGTGGCAGGACGATCTCTCTGTATCGGGTGCAAAGCGCGTGCTTTCGCTTGCGAGCGAGGGCATGCCGATAGTTATTGTAAACGGTGCGGCAACAGTTTCACCCTATGCAAGCGATTCGGACGATGAACTGAAGTCGGTTGTTTCACAACTCACGCAGCTCGAAAACGTAAAGACGGTATCAAATGCAGATGCTGTAATAAAAGCTCTTTCCGAGCTTGGAATATCACCGTACGTAGCCTTTTTGGAGCCAAATCAGCAGATACTCACACAGACCCGCCGCGACGGAGATAACAGATACGTTTATGCTTACAATTACTGCGACGGCTCACTCCATAACGTTGCAAACTCCGGCCACGGTGACAGCATAACGACAACGTTTACAGCAGACGGCACCTTTATCCCCTACTATATCAATTCATGGACAGGTGACGTTACAAAGCTCGCGGGTTACAGACACGTAAACGGCAAAACCGAATTTGATATCACGCTGAATTACGGAGACGTTGCACTATTCGCGCTTGAAGCGGTCGACAGTGCATTTACAGCAGAAAACGCCGAATACGAAAAAGACGGAAAATTCTATTATAACGACCTGCAGGACGGTTTTGAGATAAAGAATTGGAATCTTAACGTTGAGTCGTGGACGCCGTCTGATGAGATAGTTACAAGAACCGAAAACCTGTTCGGCACCGAAACTGTAGAATACTCGGTTAAAACCGACAAAACCAATATATCCGTAACGCTTGATACTCTTGATACCTGGGACAACGTCGAGGCTATCGGCAAGAGCGTATCAGGCAAGGGCTACTACAGCGCAAGCTTTGAGTGGGATGCAAATGCTGACGGCGCATACCTCGACCTCGGAAGACTTACACAGAGCGCGGCGGTTCGTATCAACGGCAAAGATGCGTCTGCTGTCAATATGAACAACCCTGTAATTGACATATCCGACCTGCTTGTAAGCGGAAGCAACACGGTTGAAATCATTTACAGCTCAAACCTCAATAACATTCAGCTTTCACGCGGAGCAATAACAGAGGGTGTTCTTCCTTCAAACTTCTTAGGATATGAAACAGGATATCAGAGCTACGGTATACAAAGCGCAACTGTTATCCCCTACACCCGCACCGAGATTGTCGTTGCACCCGAAATTACAGCGGAGGATAACAAGGCTGTGCTTTCCAAAGATGCAAGACGCGTTTACTGGGGTTATATCGGCACGGAAAACACAGAGTACAAGTGGTTTAACGACTTTAAGGCAGAGTGCGGCGACACCTTTACTTCAGAGTATGCGCCCAAGGCAAACGATACGTACGAGCTTACAAGAAAAGGCTTTTACAGATTCGTTGTAAACGAGGACGGAAAAGATTACGTTTACACGGTTGAGTGTACAAAAGATTCACTTCCCGCAGTTGACATGAGCGCGGAAAATGCGGTAGCTACCCTTTCGGGTAACGCGCGCAAGGTTTACTTTGGCTACATCGGTGAAGAGAACACCGCATACGCAGGCTTTGCTCCCTTTAAGGAGATCTGCGGTGACACCTTTACCGCCGACTTTTCACCCAAGGACAGCAAGGCTTACCGCATGGAAAAAGAAGGATATTACAGATTTGTAGTAAACTATCTTGAC
>JAZPZR010000252.1:0-6012 GCA_045544795.1 Eubacteriales bacterium | reverse complement strand
ATTATTCCGCCAAAATCTTAAAGGATGTTGCACCGCTTGTGTCTATGCATCACTATGCTTTTTCATACCCAAAATATGTTGACCCTGCAAAACGGAAAGAAGAATATTACACGTATATTAACAAAGTCCAAACCGAGTTTTTGCCAAGAATTAAGACCATGCGCACACAGCTGAAAGATGATAATATCAAAATCTCATTTGATGAGTGGAACGCTTGGCACGCTTGGTATAGAGGAGGGAGCGTTACCGAGGGAATCTTTGCGGCTTCTTTTCTCAATATGCTCTATATGAATGCTGATAAATACGGAGTTTCACTATCTTGTCACTTTGAATCCGTAAATGAAGGCGCCATTCAGGTACACCCCGACAAAGTGTGCCTTACTCCCACAGGTCAGGTTTTTTTTATTATGAAACACCACGCAGGCGGAGCAATCTGCGCCTTACAGGACGACGTAGTGGTCACCAGACATGATGATATGTTGACCTGTACTTTCATCAATCGGTCTTATGATGAAAATAAAACCTTTATATTCCCTTGTGCTGGAGAAACGGTTTCCGCCACACTGTTTTCCTCTGATGACATTGTTCCGTACACTGTTTTTAACCAAGAAGTTTTGCCGATAGAATTATGTGGAGAGGCAAAAAAGGCGGTTCTACCCAAGCACAGCATTGCTCTATTGCAAATCAAATTGCCCAAATCACCCAATTGAAACTAAATAACAAGCAGGGGCGGCAATCTGCCGCCCCTACATTTTGGTGCTCACCCAATAGATAACCCCATAAACCACACTTGCCACCGTACCAAAGACGATTACAGGTCCTGCGACAGTAAACATTTTAGCGCCAAGGCCCATTACAAATCCCTCTGCTGCTGTCAATATAGGACACAGTGATTTGCAAAAACATTTACATTAAACCGGCGGTGTGGTATAATTAAATAAAGAGAGGTAGAATTATGACAAACCGACAAATTATGCTAAATGCATTAAAAAAACATACATTTTCGATTCTTCTAGAATTAGGTTTTAAAGGAAAAAATCCCAACTTCAGACGCAACCTTGATAATTGCATTGAAATAATTTCTTTCCAAACAAATAAATGGGGCGGATCTTTTACTATAGAGGTATCTGCTATCTTCCCAAACGGTAAAAATAAGAATTATGAACTATATGAGGGTGTGACCGAGGAGACCTTTGGTGTGGAAGCGACAAACCACCGCTACAGATTGCCAGGTATGTTTGACGGATGGTTTTATTATAGAGATATCTATCGTAAGCGCACTTTATTCTTCGGTAATATATATCGTGATGTTTCAGAAAAAGAGGCAGCCGATTTTGTGCCGCCTAACGGATTTAAACTAGTCCAGAAATTCAATGAAGATACCGCAGTTCAAATATGCAAAGAAATTAACATTCAATTCAAAAAAGCGCAGAAATGGCTTTCTGATTTTGAAAGCCAGAATGGAAAATGACACATCATTTAGGGCTTGACCGATTTGGTCAAGCCTTTTTGTTAAAACAATGTTGTTATCCAATAAATAATCCCATACACCACACTTGCCACCGTACCATACACAATTACAGGTCCCGCTATTGTGAACATTTTGGCGCCCAAGCCGAGGATAAAACCTTCCTTTCTGAATTCGATTGCTGATGAAATAATTGAGTTTGAAAATCCTGTAATCGGGATTATGGTGCCACCGCCTGCATATTTTCCGAGTTTATCATATATACCAAGTGCAGTTAATATTCCACCTATTACAATTAAGATAATTGGAGTAAGGATCTTCGTTTCGGACAAGCCAAGTCCAAAATATGTTAATATATCTGTTATTCCCTGTCCGACAGCACATATTATCCCGCCAACCATAAATGCACGAATACAATTTTTTAGTGTCGGAGAATTAGGTGTCTTTTTCTTTAAGTATTCATTATAGATATTCTTTGTAATCATACTTTTCCCTCCGCGTATAGTATTTACTCAAGTTTTTATTTTATTCACCCTTCCGCAGTACAAAAATATAATAAATAGTGGGAGGTGGAAAAATGAATGAAATAGTACTATACGCCTTACTTGCAACAACAATCACGTGGCTGCTTACGGCGCTCGGTTCTGCAACAGTATTATTCTTTAAATCGCCAAACACAAAAATACTTAATCTGATGCTTGGATTTGCTTCGGGAGTAATGATAGCTGCGAGCTTTTGGTCACTTTTGCAGCCCGCAATCGAACGGGCAGAAGCAATAAACAAAACACCGTCATACGTAATTGCAACAGTCGGTTTTCTCTCGGGTGCAATTTTTATGTGGATATCTGACAAAGCAGTCTGCTTTACGCAAAAGAAGCTGCGAAATGCAAAACCCGACGAAAAGTTAAACAGAATAATAATGCTGATTTTATCTATAACGCTTCATAATATTCCTGAAGGACTTGCGGTCGGTGTGGCATTTGGCGCACTGAGAGGTCAAGCGATAAGTCTTGAAAGTATAACAGGCGCAGCAACGATTGCAATAGGAATTGCGCTACAGAATTTTCCCGAGGGAGCGGCAGTTTCACTACCGTTAAGACGCGAGGGATATTCACGGCTGAAGAGTTTTTCGCTTGGTCAGGCATCCGGTATGGTCGAACCGATTGCAGGAGTTTTAGGCGCAATCTTAGTGGTTTATATTGAGCAACTGTTGCCATTTGCTTTATCATTTGCCGCAGGAGCAATGATTTTAGTTGCAGTACATGAGTTGATACCTGAGTGTCAGCAAAACCAAAATGAACAACCGTATTTTGCAACGATGGGAATTATTTTAGGATTTGCAACGATGATGTTTCTTGACGTGATGCTCGGATAAAAAAATACCGAAAGACGATTGTCTTTCGGTATTTTTGTTTTATAAAAGTATTAGCCAACGATACCTGATCTTGCGATTGACTCTGTAAATTTCTTCTGGAAAAGAAGGAAGATGATAAGCAGAGGCAGGATATAAAGAATGATACCTGCACGCCAGATGGGATAGATAAGAATACTATCAACACCCGAATACAGACCGCCGACCGTCGTCATGTTAGTAAACATGTCACTAAGTGCTGTTGAAAGAACTTCAGTCTTAGGAAGGAAGAGCGGGATCGTATAATAGTCATTGTAGTACCATACAAGGCTAAGAAGAAGTACTGTAACGAATGCGGGAATAGCGTTAGGAACGATGATCTTAACGAACGTTTTAACAGAACCGCAACCGTCGATGTAAGCAGCCTCTTCAAGTTCCTTCGGAACGCCTCTGAAGAACTGTCTGTAAACGAATATAAACAGACCGCTCTTGAGACCGTTTGCAAAAAGTGCAGGAAGAAGGAATGACCACAGTGTATCCGTAATATCGATATAGTTTTCAGGAAGAACACCTACAAAGTTAAGACCTGAGCAGATGTAGAAAGGATCGAAATAACGGAAAGTTGTAAATGTGGTAACTGAAATTGTCTGAGGAGGTACGATGAAAGTAACAAGTACCAACGCAAACATAAGGCCTTTACCCTTGAAGTTAAATCTTGCAAGACCGTAACCGCAAAGTGAGCAGGTTACGAGCTGTAAAAGCGTCGGCCATACAGAAACGTTTACTGTATTGAGTAAGAGCTTGGGATACTCAAGGAATGACCACGCGTCTTTAAAGTTCTGCAATGTGAAATGCTTGGGAATATAAATAACCGTGGGGTCATACATATCAGCAGGAAGACGGATAGCCTGAGAGATACAGTAAATAAGAGGATAGAGGATAACGTATGCAAGACCTAAAAGAATTACGGTAACAGCAACTTTACCAACAAACTTGGTAAGGATGTTTGCCCACAGTCTTTTATCTGTCTTTTTACCTCTGTGAGTTGTAAATTGAGCAATAACAGCCTTTGTAATATTCATATTAACAACTCACCTCCTTATACTTCGTAAATAATGAGTTTCTTACATACAAGGAATACAGCGCCGAGTATTGCAAGAATGATGATACAGTAAACCCAGATCATAGCCGATGCTGTACCGTAGTCAAACGTACCGTTAATAAGGCCGTCGATCTGACTGAGTACCGGGTTAGACGGGTCAGAGAACGTATCAACTATTGTGTAAACGATATTAACAAGAATGATCGGGGTAACGTTGGGGAACGTAATGAGCCAGAATTTTTCCCAAGCTGTAGCACCCTCAACGTCACAAGCCTCATAGAGTGCAGGTGAAATACCCTGAAGTGCTGCAAGGAAGAGGATTATCTGGATACCCGAATCCCATACAACGTCGAAGATTCTGTCCGCAACCTGCGTCAGATACCTGGTTATCTCTGCCGACAAGCCTAGTTCTGCAAGTAGATCTGTAGCATTCATGGTTGAGAAAAGAATACCGTTTGAAACCTCGCCTTCAAATACCTTTGAGCTATCGCCGCCGCCATTGAATGCAGTCATAACGACACCGGTTGTTACGATAACGGGAAGGAAGAATACCGCACGGGCAATACCACGGCCGATAAACTTTCTGTTAAGAAGAACCGCAACAAACAAGCTGAATACAAGTATGATCGGAACGTTAATAGCAAGGTCACCGAATGATGTTGAAAGGTTCTGAAGGAACTTTGCATTCTTTGTAAGAATGTTAATGTAGTTCTGGAAGTTATTCCAGGTTGTCTTATAGTTCTCAAAGATAGCGATATCCGAGAAAGAGAACTGAATTGATTTGATAGCAGGCGCAAAGAAGAACATGATAAAACCGATGAGCCACGGAAGTGTAAACATAAATCCTACAAATCCCTGTTTCTTCTCGTATGAAATACCGCGTTTCTTCTTTTTAGGCTTACTGGAAGTTGACTTAACAACAGCCGTTTCTTTTGCAGGCTTTACTTTATTGACTTTAACGTCTGCAGTTTCGCTTGCATAATTCATTTCATTATTTTTATTATCAGCCATTATTTGTCACCTCCTACTACAGTATAGCTTCTTGCATCAATCTTAACACCGTCAACAGTTGCCGACTTTTCACCGTAGTTGGTGTAGACCTTGGCACCGTTTGAGAATGTTGTTACACGAACGTTTCCGTTGATTGCATGATCTTTGATCTCGCTTGAACCGATTGCATCGTATACCTTCTTCATTCTTGCATACGTCTCTTCAACTATGGGAGCATAGTCTGTGTAAGAGCATGCATAGTAATCTGAAAATGAAGTATTTTCAAATGCTGTTGAAGGCGAATACATAAGCTGATAGAAAAGGCTTGAGCCTGTTTCTGCACACTTGAGCTCGAGCTCTGAAACCTCAGAAGAAAGGTTCATTGCAGTAGCAGCAAGGTTAACGTGACCGCGAAGAACGATCTGATAGAACGGAACAGAAGTCTGTGACATGATAAGATCACTTGAATATACGGGAGATTCGATAACGTTATCTACACTACCAAGAACAAATGAGTTACCAATGTTAGCGCTGACGATACCGTCAACTTCTGCAACCTTCTCACTTGCATTGTTGAAAAGTTCCTGCATATACTCTACTGACTTATCTCTTGTTGATAAGTGACCCTTGTTGTATGCTGCGTAAGGATCGGTACCTGCAGATTTGAACGATAAGTTTTTGATGCCTGCTTTAAGTGAGTTATCAACAAGCTCATCTGTAAACTTAACCATGTATTCGGGATGAATAAGGTTAAAGAACGAGCCACTCATAACGGATCTGTTAAGAGATTTTGAGAAAGGATATACTGTTACAGGTGTATTTGAAAGTGAGAAAGCTGTATGCTTAAACTTTTTAACCTGTGATGTGCCGTAGTAGAAGGTCTGTACGTCGTTATCAAAAACGAGTTCAACACCGTTCTCCTCAGCATAAGCAACAAGTGACTTGATATCCTTTACATTACCGACCTTTTTATCAACAGAAACTTTTGTGTTAAGTGTTGATTCAAGACCGCCTGCGTTCCAACCGCTAAGGGTTATTACCGCATTATCAATGCCCTTTGTTTTGAGGTCATCAATAATTGTCTTTACATCATCAAATGAT
>JAZPZR010000251.1:0-3009 GCA_045544795.1 Eubacteriales bacterium | reverse complement strand
CTCAAGCTCCTCAATTATCTTTTCGGCAAGGTCGTGCGGCGTTTTTCTTTCAACAAACATCGAGTGACCCTTGCGATAGCTTCTGAGCATCATGTTGTCTGTGATATCCATGTTGGCAACAAGTCCCATACCGAGTCTGTCCTCAGGTACGAAGGAAAGACGCACGCCGAGTTCACGTATCTGAAGCGGGGTCTTGCCGATAAGCGATTCAGTCTCGTTAGTCTTGGGGTTTGTATAGACTATCTCACCGTCGACGACCTTCTGCAGACCTGCAATTGCCTCCAAAAGCTCACGCTGACCGCTGCCTGCGATACCTGCAATACCGAGAATTTCGCCCGACTTTGCCTCAAAGCTGATGTCGCGAAGCACCTGCACGCCCTCACGGTTGTAGCAGTTAAGACCGCTTACCTCAAGACGTGTAACGGGATCTACAGGCTCGGTGCGCTCGATATTGAGCTCTATCTTTTTGCCTACCATCATTTCGGTAAGCTCAGACTCGCTTGTCTCGCTGGTGTTGACAGTGCCTATGTACTCACCCTTGCGTAAAACTGAAACGCGGTCGGAAAGCTCAAGCACCTCATGCATTTTATGCGTAATGATGATAATTGACTTACCGTCATCGCGCATGCGCTTTAATACCTTGAAAAGCGCGCGTGTTTCCTGCGGTGTCAGTACCGCGGTCGGCTCGTCAAGAATGAGTATGTCAGCGCCGCGGTAAAGCACCTTGATGATTTCTACCGTCTGCTTTTCCGATACCGACATCTGATATATCTTTTTGAACGGGTCTATTTCAAAGCCGTATTTCTCGCTTATCTCCTTTACGCGGGCGCTTGCAGCCTTTAGATCGTACTTACCCTTTTCCTCAAGACCGAGTATGATGTTTTCGGTGGCGGAAAAAACGTCGATAAGTTTGAAATGCTGATGTATCATACCGATACCGTGCTCAAACGCATCCCTCGGAGAGCGGATGACAACTTCCTTGCCGTCAATATAGATATGACCGCTGTCGGGGAAGTAGATACCCGATATCATATTCATAAGCGTGGTTTTGCCACTGCCGTTTTCACCAAGGATAGACAGTATTTCCCCGCGGGCGACCGACAGGTCAACGTCTTTGTTTGCAACGACAGGACCAAACGTTTTTGTTATCTTTTTTAGTTCGATAGCAGCAACTGAATCCACAGTGTTACCTCCTGTTTATTGTTTAAAGAAAAAATGAAAGCGGAGTTTCATACCTTATTTAAACAATAAAGATAGGGTGACAATAAAGATAGGGCGAGGTTTACACCTCGCCCGTGACTGCCAAAAAAGGCACATACCGTGAAGAAAGGAAAAATCCCGGCTGACCTCCACTTGTCAGGGGAGGTGTCGAGCAAAGCGAGACGGAGGGGTAGTTTCAAAAAATGCAAAATACCCAATTCTTTAAAGCATCGGTGCTTTAAAGAATTTTCTTCACTTTCGGAGAACTCTCCCTCTCGTAGTATCTCATACGACTTCGGGTCGGGTTCACCAAATCTGTGCTCTTTTTTGATGGTCACGTCATAGTGTCAAACTAATAAACAGGCTTTTTGACACTATGAGGGCGAGGTTTACACCTCGCCCTCCAATTTTTAACCGAAGTTAACGTTAAGTCTTGTGATACCGTCGATAGCGAGATCAAAGTAAGGTGCGCTGCGGAATTCTGACTCATGGAAGTAGCCGTCCTTGACTGCTTCTGTGTCAGCTGTGTAATCAGCGTCTGTGTCAACGTCAGCCATGTAGCTTGTGAGAACACCGTTCTCATCAACCTTAGCGTTCTGATTCTGATCAGCAGTTACAGTTACTGTGAACTTGCTTGTATCAAATACGTGACGTGTGCCGTCTGCGAGCTCAGCCTTGACTTTGTCGATCTCAGCCTGTGTGCCTTCAGCAGCAGCGCCGCCGATATCTGTAAGAACTACTGAACCCTTCTCGATGTCACCTGTCCAGTCAGCATCGATAGCTTCGCCGTTCTTTACGCAGTTTATCATGTACTCGTAGTAGGGAGCCCAGTTGATGCGTGATGAAACGATGAAGGTGTTGGGGCATTCTTTTTCTGTTGAGCCGTTGTATGAAACGTTGGGGATACCCTTTGCTTCACAAGCTGAGGGAGCGCCCATTGAGTCAGCATGCTGTGAGATAAGTACACAACCGCCGTCGATAAGAGCGTCTGCAGCTTCCTGCTCAAGTGTCTGGTCATACCATGAACCTGTGAAACGAACGTCCATTGTAGCTGTGGGGCATACTGAACGAGCGCCGAGGAAGAATGATGTGTAACCTGAGATAACTTCAGCATATGTGAATGCGCCTACGTAACCGATCTTTGCATCCTCTGCCTTGAATTTGCCTGCAGCGATCATCTCGTTGAGCTTGAGACCTGCAGCAACACCTGCGAGGTATCTGCCCTCGTAGATAGAAGCAAATGCGTTGTGGTAGTTGTCAAGACCCTCTGTATGAGCCTTTGTACCTGTTGCGTGGCAGAACTGAACGTCCTTGAACTCTTTAGCAGCCTGGATCATGTAGTCCTCATGACCGAAGCTGTTAGCGAATACTACTGAACAGCCCTGATCAACAAGGTCAGCAGCAGCTTCGTAGCACTCCTGATTCTCAGGAATGTTCTTTTTGATGATGATCTGGTCGTCTGTGAGACCGAGGGTTGCCTTTGCTTCGTCAACACCGTTGAGGAAGTTAAGGTCATAGGTTGAGTTCTCATCGTGGAGGCAGATAAAACCAACCTTGAGGTCAGCCGCATCTGTCTCGCCGTCACCTGAGGTTGCGGGCTTTTCGCTACAGCCTGCGAAAGCAACGAGAACCATTGCGAGTGCAAGAAGCATTGCTAAAATTCTTCTTTTCATGTGTTTTTCTCTCCTTAAAAAATAATAATATATGTAAATAAATTTACATCAATTTAGGTTAAAAGGTCAAATCCGAACCTGTTTTAAAAAGGCGGATTTTCACTTTTACTATGTTAAAATACTCGTAAATCCGTCA
>JAZPZR010000250.1:0-7146 GCA_045544795.1 Eubacteriales bacterium | reverse complement strand
CCTGAAGACGGTTATTATGAACTTATTTTCCGTTACAGACAGTCGTTCATGCGTGGCTCGACCATATACAGAAAACTTCTTATTGACGGCGAGGTTCCTTTTAAGGAAGCGCAGTCAATTGCATTTGATTACGGTTCAGGCTATCAGGTAACAACCGCAGGCAGAGAAGTTGACGGTAAGTTTGAGCCTTACAAGATATACCTTGAAAAAGGTAAGCATGAGTTTTCTCTTCAGGCTGTAATCGGTGAAATGGCTGAGGCAAGCCGTGAGGTTGAAACTGCAGTTTACAAACTCAACTATATTTACCGTAAGATCATTATGATCACAGGTACTTCACCTGATAACTTCCGTGACTATGAACTCTTTGAGAATGTACAGAACCTCAAGGCTATGTTCATTCAGATATCTGATATGCTCAAGGAGATAAAGGTAAACGTTGATGCTGTATCTACAAACTCCGGCGGTGAGAGTGAGATCCTTAACACTCTTGCAGTACAGATAGACAGCTTTATCGAAAAGCCTTATACAATTCCTTCACGTCTTTCTACATTTAAAGATAATATCAGTTCACTCGGTTCGTGGATGATCAATATCAGAGACATTCCGCTTCAGCTTGACAGAATCGTTATTGCAGGTGTTGACGATGAGACTCCCAGACTCAAGGCTAACTTCTTTGAGAAGACCGCGCATGAGGTAAGAGCTTTCGTTTCATCCTTCGTTGATGACTATACTGCAATCGGCGGTGAGACTAAAGAAGGCGAGAGAGGTATCACTGCATGGGTTGGTACCGGTCGTGACCAGGCTATCACACTTAAGACACTTGTTGATAACGACTTTACTCCTGATACCGGTATTAAAGTAAACGTATCACTTGTTCCTCTCGGTGTTCTTTCAAAGGCTATCGTTGCAGGCAGAGGTCCTGACGTTGCCCTTCATATTTCAAGAACAGAGCCTCTTAACCTTGGCTTCCGTAATGCTCTTGTTAACCTTAAAGAGTTTGATAACTACGATGAGGTTGTAAAGCGCTTTACAGATTATGCAATGGTTCCTTATACGCTTAAGACGATTGATAAGGACGGTAAAGAGGTTGATAAAGCATTCGGTCTTCCTGAGACACAGAACTTTACAATGATGTTCTACCGTAAAGACGTATTTGAAGAACTTAAAATTAAAGTGCCCAATACTTGGGATGAGTTTGATCAGATCCTTCCGCTTATTCAGGAGAACAATATGTCAGTAGGTATCGAGTCAGGTATCTCAACTAACGTATTCTTTACCTTTATAATGCAGAATGGCGGCGATGTTTATAAAGAAGACGGTTCAGGTACAATGTTTACCGAGGAGTATGCAGTTGATGCATTCACAAAGTGGACCGACTACTACACACTCTATGACTTCCCGCTTTCATACAGCTGGTACACACGTTTCAGAAACGGTGAGATGCCGCTTGTATTCGAATCCTATTCAAACATCACATATCTTGCAGAATCCGCACCTGAGCTTGCAGGTCTTTGGGGTGTTGCACCTATCCCCGGTACAAAGGATTCTACAGGTAAGATAAACAGAACTGAGGGTTCAGTAGGACTTTCTGCTTGCTCGATCGTTGTTAATAAGTCCAAGAATAAGGAAATTGTTGAGCAGAAGAAAAATGACTCATGGGAGTTCCTCCAGTGGTGGACTTCAACAGAGATCATGGCTGACTACGGTAACCGTATCGAAATGGCTATCGGTCCTGTTGCAAGATATACAACAGCTAACGTTGATGCTTTTGAACTTCTTAACTGGACATCAGAAGAAGCGAAAGCTATCAAGGAACAGCGCGAATGGGTTAAGGAGATTCCTGAGCTTGTTGGCGGTTACTACGTAAGCCGTTCAATCGTTAACGCATTCAGAAACGTTACAAATAACTACACTAACCCCAGAGAAATGCTGTTCTACTACAATGACCAGATCAATGATGAGATCTGGCGTAAGAGAATGGAATATAACTTATATGTTCCTGAGGAGGCGATGAAATAATGGCTAAAATGACAACCAAAGAAATCGAGCTTCTTAAAAAGAAACGTCTTACTTTCGGTGAGAAAGCACAGCTTACATGGAGTCAGATGAAAGAAGCAAAGGTTAACTATTTTCTTATCGCTCCTTTTATGATATTCTTCCTTTTGTTTACCATTCTTCCCGTTTTGTCCGCTATCGTTCTTTCATTCACACGATACGACATTCTTAATGCACCTGTATTTGTAGGTTGGGATAACTACATAAGAATGTTCCTTGAGGACGAGGTATTTATCATCGCTCTTAAGAACACCGTACAGTTTGCTATTATTACAGGTCCTGTATCATACTTCCTCTGCTTTGTATTTGCATGGTTCATCAATGAGCTTCCCCCTATTGCAAGAGCAACGTTTACCGTTATCTTCTACGCTCCGACACTTGCGAATATCTACTTTATCTGGCAGTTTATCTTCTCGGGAGATATGTACGGACTTCTCAACTCAACAATGCTTCAGTTCGGTCTTATCAATGAGCCGATTCAGTGGTTGACCAATACCGATTACATGTTGAACATCGTTATCTTCGTTCAGCTTTGGTGTTCACTCGGTACAGGCTTCCTTGCATTTGTTGCAGGTCTTCAGAACCTTGACCCCTCACTTGTTGAGGCGGGCGCTATCGACGGTATCAAAAACAGATTCCAGGAACTCATCTACATCATCCTTCCTCAGATGGGCGGTTCATTGATGTTCGGTGCGGTTATGCAGATCTCTTCTGCATTCTCTGTTGGCGGTATTTCATCAGCACTTGTTGGCTTCCCGTCAGTTGACTATGCTGCGCATACCATAGTACTTCATATTTCTGACTTCGGTCATACACGATTTGAGCTCGGTTATGCGTGTGCACTTTCGGTTGTACTCTTTGCGATGATGCTTGGCGTTAAAGCTATCGTTAACGCATTGCTTAACCGTATATCTCATGAATAACAGAAAGGAGAGTAATGTAAAATGTCAAAATTAAGACGTAATAAAGTTGCGATTGCAGGCGACATAGCTACATACATAATGCTTTTGCTTTATGGTGCATTCATGGCATTACCCCTGATCTATTCTGTTATTCAGGCATTCAAGCCTTATAATGAGCTGTTTATTTTCCCGCCTCGTTTCTTTGCAAACGATCCGACAATTGCAAACTTTACACAGTTGTTTGACCTCACGTCATCAACATGGGTACCTTTTTCAAGATACGTATTCAATACGGTTCTTAACACAATCGTAGGTACCGTACTTCACATTCTTGCCGCGGCTATGTGTGCATATCCGCTTGCTAAGAATCGCTTCCCGGGTAAAAAGCTTATCTTCAACATCGTTGTATGGTCACTTCTTTTCTCGGGCGGTGTTATCGAAATCCCTGTTTACCTCGTAATGTCATTCCTCGGAATTATTGATACTTATTTTGCTTTCTGGCTCCCCGAAATTGCTGTTGCAATGGGTACCTTCCTTCTTAAGCAGAATATGGCTGAAATTCCTAACGCTATGATTGAGGCTGCTCGTATTGACGGTGCGAGTGAGTGGAAGATACTCTGGAGTATAGCAATGCCTGCTGTAAAGCCTGCTTGGCTTACACTTGCAATCTTCGCTTTCCAGAGAAACTGGAACGCAACATCGTCTTCCTATATATATACTGAGACGATCAAAACTCTTCCTGCTGCACTCAGCCAGATTACAGCTACAGGTTCAGTTGCCCGTGCAGGTGAGGCTTATGCCGCATCGGTACTCATGCTGATTCCTCCGATCATCTTCTTCATTATTGCACAGAGCAGTACTGTTAAGACGATGGCTCACGCAGGTATTAAGGGTTAAGGAGGGGACGATCATGAAAAGAATTAAATCAGTTGTTTTCGCACTCGTAGCAATTGCTATGATGCTCACGATGGTTCTTCCGACCTTCGCATATGTACCTTATAATACATATAACTATAACTTCTACGGTGAGACCGTAGGTAGCCCTTCAGGCTACGTTCCTGAAAAGTTTTATCTTTCAGAAGATCTTGGCATCAGCACAATGCATCAGCCCACAGATATTTATGTAAGCGACGAGCAGGAAATTTATCTTCTTGACCTTGGCGGTGTTAATGCAAGAGGCCGTCTGTGTATCTTTGATAAAAACTTTAAACTCATCAGCGAGTTTAAGAGTCTTAAGGATATCGACGGTTCAGAGTACTTCCTTAAAAATCCGGGCGGTGTAACAACCGATAAAAACGGATTTATCTACATCTGTGATACAGATAACGGTGCCGTTCTTAAGGTTAAAAAAGACGGTCAGATCGTTATGAAGTATGAACAGCCCGGTGATGATGTGTTTGATGAATCATACACATACAGCCCCTATAAAATCGTAATCGGTATCAACGGCTCAGCTTACGTTATTTCACGCGGTTGTCTTGACGGTATCCTTGAGTTTGACATAGAAGGAAACTTTGTTCGTTTCTTCGGTGCTCCTAAGGTACAGCTTTCAGTAGGTGACTACGTTGAAATCTATTGGAGAAAGATTTACCGTTCGTTCGGCGGTAGTGACGTTGATGATATCTTCGTTACCTTTGTTCCTACAGAGTTTGAGAACATTGATATTGATGAGAAGGGCTTTATCTTCTCAACCGTTATCGCAAGTGAGTCATCGGTTGATGAGGCGTCAAAGCTTAACTTTACAGGTTCAAACACACTTAATCCCACTTCAAAGAGTACCAAGAAGGTGTCTGATTCGCTTTCTAAAAACTACGGTGACCTTCAGATACTCGGACCCAACAATGATAACAACTTTGTTGATATCGTTGTTGATGACAACGGTTTCTTCTCACTGCTTGATAAGAAACTTTCAAAAATCTTTGAGTATGATGCTGAAGGCAACCTCGTTTTCGTATACGGCGGTGACGGTCAGCAGGTAGGAACTCTTGAAGATCCTTCAGCAATGGCAAAGCTTGGTGACAGAACACTTGTAGTTGATCAGACAACTTGTGCTATCACAGTTTACAAGCTTTCCGACTACGGCGAAGCACTTCATGATGCTGTTAAGGACTACAATAAAGGCCTTTATGCAGAAGCAGGTCCTAAGTGGGAAGAAGTTCTTCTTTACAATGCAAACTCTGACCTTGCTCACGTAGGTATCGGTAAGGTTTATTATCTTAACGGTGAATACAAGGCAGCTATGGAAGAATTCAGACTTGCAAATGACCGTGAAAATTACTCAAAATCATACGCACTCCATCGTGAGAACGTGATTAAATCAAACTTTACAATTATTGCTTGGCTTCTTGTTATAATTATTGTTGTATTCTTCGTATGGAGCAAATTTGGCAAGAAAATCATTGCAAGCATTAAAGAAAAGAAAAATGGAGGTGACATAAATGGATAAATCCTTTGCATTTAAGGGCACAATCAATCCTTTAAAAATAATCACTCACCCCATTGAAACGATCGAAAATCTTAAGGAAAAGAAAAACGGCTCGATCTTTTCAGCGACAATCATTCTTGCTTTGTTTACGGTTGCTGAAATCATTCTTACAGTAACAAAGGGCTTTATTTTCAATACTGCACGTATTCAGGACTTTAACATATTTATGGTTCTTGCAAGATCACTTTTCCTTGTTTTGCTCTTCGTTGTGGCAAACTGGGCACTGTGTACATTGCTTGACGGTGAGGGAAGAGTTATTGACATTTATATCTCCACGTGTTACTGCTTGATACCTCTTGTAATAATCCGCTTTATCGAGGTTATATGTTCAAACCTTCTCACCGCAGACGAATATGTTTTCGTCGGAATGATAGACATTTGCTTTACGTTATGGTTCTTAGCGCTTATAATATTTGCACTGAAGACGATACATAACTATACACTTACTAAGACGATTCTGAATGCGATTGCAACTGTAATCGGTATGGCAATTATCTTCTTTATCGGCTTCTTGTTTATAGTTCTTTGTCAGCAGCTGTATATATTCTTTGCTACAATCATTACCGAAATTATCATGAGATAGAAAGGAGAGTGTTGACTATGAAATTCAAAAAAATACTTTGCAGTATTCTTGCTGTACTTATGCTTTGCTCAATGCTCTCAGCTTTCGCTTATGCTGATGAGACGGATGATGCCGCAGTTGATACTTCTGAAGAAACAGAAGATGTAGCTGCTGAGGGTGAATCCGAAGAGGGTGAAGAAGGCGAAGAGGGTGAAACACCCAAAAATGAGGAAATTATTATTACAGAAGAGGGAATGACCGGTGACGGTACAACAGGTGATCCTGCGCACCTCGCTTCATATACTCTTGCTTCTGAAAATAAAAACCTTGCTTTTTACGTTAACGATATCACAGGATTTTTCGCTCTTGTGAATAAAAAGACAAATGACATTTGGTTTTCTAACCCGGTTGACTGGGAAAAGGACCAGGTTGCTCAGGCTTCAAATAAGAAGCAGCTTCAGTCACAGCTTGTTGTAACATACCTCAATGCAAGCTACGATATTCTTACAATTCCTTCAACAGAGGCGCATATCGTATCTGAGCATAAGGATAACAAGCAGATATTTACTTATGTATTCAGCGGTGCTACAAGAAACTTCTCGATTCCCGTTTGCTTTGAGCTTATGGATGATTATCTTGACGTTCATGTAATCGTTGAAGATATCGAAGAGAATTCTGATGCGAGAATTACACAGATTACTCTTCTCCCGTTCTTTGGTGCCGGCGGTATCAAAGATACAGGTTATGCTCTTATTCCTGACGGTTCAGGTTCACTCATGAACTTCAACAAGTCAGTTAAGAACCTTTCGCAGTACACAGGTTATATTTATAACCGTGACAAGACTGCATCATCAGACAGTGCTTCATACGTTGATCTTAACGAGACTATAAGCCTTCCTGTTTACGGTATTCAGAAAAACGGTGCAGCTTATGTTTCTGTAATCACAAAGGGTGCAGGTTCATCTGCAATCAGAGCAAACGTCAGCCGTTTGTTCAACTCTTACAACAGTATTGCAAGCCACATGATTATCAGAGATACACAGACAAGAAGAAACTCAACAGGTTCTACCGGTGCCGGTGTTTACTATTCTGATGATACAAGTAGCGATCTTCGTATCCGTCTCTATCCTCTTTCACATGAG
>JAZPZR010000249.1:0-18185 GCA_045544795.1 Eubacteriales bacterium | reverse complement strand
TCAACTCCTTGGCTCACAGAACGACATGGCTACGATCCGACTTGACCTTGAAAATCTTCTTAACGAGGCGGCACTCCTTGCGGCAAGAAACGATAAGACTGTAATCTCGGCGCAGGATATTCAGGATTCTGTCATGAAGGTAATTGCAGGTCCTGAAAAGAAGTCGAGAAAGGTTGTCGAAAAAGAGAGAAAGCTTACGGCATACCACGAGGCAGGTCACGCTGTTGTCAATTACTTCCTTGACAGCGCGGACGAGGTACACGAGGTATCTATCATATCACGCGGTATGGCGGGCGGTTATACTGTAAGCCTTCCTAAAGAGGATCTTTCTTACAACACGAAAAACATGATGTTTGAGCAGATAGTTCTTCTGCTTGGCGGACGTGTAAGCGAACAGCTTAATCTTGAGGATATTTCAACAGGCGCATCAAACGACATTCAGCGCGCAACGTCTATTGCTCACGCAATGGTAACACGTTACGGCATGAGTGACAAGATAGGTACTATCCTGCTCGGCAAGGACAGCGGCGAGGTATTCCTCGGCTACGACCTTGCGGCAAAGAACACCTACTCTGAAAAGACCGCAGCACTTATTGACGACGAGGTCAAGAGCATTATTGATTCGGCTTACAAAAAGGCAGAGGCGCTTTTGTCTGAAAATTCTGACAAGGTAGCGGCGGTTGCTCAGATGCTTCTTGAAAAAGAAAAGATAAGCGGCGAAGAATTTAAAGCCGTTATGCAGGGCAGTCCTGTAATTGAAGCAGAGATTGTTGAAGAAGAAGCAACAGAAGAAACTGCTGAGTAATATAAAAAGCACCATCTTTTGATGGTGCTTTTTGATTATAATATTTTAATTATAACTCGCCGATTTTGGTCATGAATTCTTTTACGGAATTCTCGTCAGCGGTATATGTATCGTAACCGTGGCCGTAGTAACCGTCAAAGCCGATAAGGTTCATGGCAATCGTGTATGACGGCCAGAGACCGCCGGGCAGTAAAAAGTCGCGGAATGCAACGATATTATCAAGGTACTTACCTGCAGTTTCAAAGTCACCCTTTGCGTAGGCGTCGCCGAAAAGCTTTGCATTTTTGGGAGTTACGGTAAACATACCGTCAAGCACTACGGGAAGACCGTATGAGCATGCAACGTCAAATATATCAATATTACTGAAAAAGGCAGAAAACTCGGCAAGCTCGCGCTTTATCTTACGGCAAAGCACGATATCACCAGATTTAATTCCCTTGATATTGGGGTGCTTTGAAAGCTCTTTTACTATTGAAAAAGTAATCTTCTGCTTTGTAACACCGGGAAGGTCATAAAGATATACGGGCTTTGGCGCAATATCTGCGGCGTCCTTAAAGAACTTTATAAGGTTTGATTCGTTCGTTGTTGAATAGAAGGGAGTTGTAAGCACGATACCGTCAAACTGAAGTCCTTTAAGCATTTCAAAACGCTCTTTAAGACGGTATACAGAGTTGTCCATAGCACCGATGAAAAGCGGTACCTTACCCTTTACGGTATCTGCCGCAACCTCGGCTGTTCTTTTGAAGGTGTCGCTTGAAAGCGCAGCCTCTGCACCCATACTTCCCATAGAAAGCATACCTACAGCGCCCGCTTCGAGCATAGCCTCAATTTGTTTACGGTAAGAAACCTCGTTAAGACTGCCGTCATCATTTAACGGCGTTGCAAGTGCAGGAATAAAGCCATTTTTAACGTTCATTTTTTATTCTCCTTAAAAATTATATTCTTTCATCAAGCACGGGAACGGTACCTTCCGCCGCCGTGATATTTTCGTACACAAGATTTGCAACACTTCCTGCAAGAGAAAGTGATGCCGTTGCCCTTGAATATACGTTTTTAACGGTGATATTATAGGTTTCATCAGGTGTACTGTGTCTTGTACCGTACATATGCTTACTGTCACCAATGCGAACACCAAGACCGCCGACGTCAAGGTGCGGGCAGGTCTCGGAAGTGTCGTACACATCCTCTATTACGATATCGTGAAGCTTTGTACCGCCCTGATTAAGAAGGCGGATTATTGAGCAAAATGCCGACGCACGAACGTTTTTAATAGTTATATTATATATGTCCTTGCAAAGTCCGTCAACACCGAAATGTTTTTCGCTTCTGCCGTTAAGATTTGTAAGTGCTACGGTATCATCCTCGGTAAATCCTGTGATATTCTCAATAAGAATATCGTGACAACCCTGACGGAGATCAATACCATCCGCGTTTTTGACAACCGTTTCTTTATATCTTTCACGGATAAGTCCGTGGTAAAGGTTGCCGTTTTCATCTATTGCGGAGTCATCCGAGCAAAAATTGATATCAGTAATTTTACCGTTACGGCAAAAATAGTGATTGAGCGCCCACCAACGCTGATTTATACATGAAAAGCCTGATTCCTCAAAACCGTCAACGTTGGCAAGGAGGATTAAGTTATTGTTCCATATAGCAGGAAAAATGCCCGTATTTGCCGTTTTTTCCGAAAGTCCGTTATAGTTTCCACCGTCAAGCGTTGCACCGTTTTTACCAAGAATTTTTATGTTTTTATCACCTGTTTTATGTTGTTCATTGGTGAACATATTTGAAAAGACACCGTCTGCCATTTTAAGATGGCAACCGTCAAGAATAAGCGTAAAATCCGACGGAATTCTGACAACCGTCTCTATTTCATAATTACCTGTAACTGTAGCCGTGTAACTTCCGTCTGCAACCGATTTTTGAATGAGTGATTTTATATACTCACTGCCACCTTTTAAAAACTCTTTCATAACTAGTCCTCCGTTTTTGAAAATACACAACCGCAATAGTTTTGACGGTAAAGGTCGTATTCTTTGGAAAGTTCTATCGAACGGTGGTAGCCGCCCTTTTTCTTAAAATCGGACGGGAGCCATAAAACACCGTGTTTTTTTGCGATTTTTTCGCCTATATCATTGATAAGTGGCGCGTTTTTATGAGGGCTTACGGTAAGGGTTGTCGCAAGGTATGTAAAATGTTTTTGCTTTGCAAGCCTTGCGGTATAGTCAAGGCGCATTTCAAAGCATTTATCACAGCGGGCGCCGCCCTCTTTTTCATTTTCAAGGCCCTTTACAAAATCAAAGTAGTTTTGAGGGTCATAGTCGCACTCAACCGTCCCGACACCGAGGATATCGCAAAGCCTTATCTGCTCGAAAAGGCGCTTATTATACTCGCTTTCGGGGTGGATATTGGGGTTATAGAAAAAGAGTGTTACGTCAAAATACTGCGTCAGGTACTCAAGCACGTAGCTTGAACAGGGACCGCAGCAGGAATGAAGCGCAAGAGTCGGCTTATTATCAAGACTGCTTATTATTTTATCAAGCTCTTTCTGGTAATTTATCATTGTTGTTCAAGTATCTTTTTATTAACAAAGTCAAAAACGAAATATTTTCTGCTCCTGCCGTATTTATCACACTGCGCGCCGATACGTATGACGGTGAGCGTGCCTTTTTGCGTATTAACGTCAATAACGTTAAAGCAGTCCTCCGACCTCTCCCCTGCAACACGGGTAACGTCACTTATAGCATCCCACGTCGTGCCGTTTTGCACAGCAAGGTTTAAAACGCCCTTATCGGTAAGACCAAACTCGTCAATATGGTCGTGTCCTGCAAGGTTACATACAAACTTACCGCCAAGCGATATAAATTCGCAGATAACATCCTCAAAAAGCACACGGCAACGGTGGTCATAGTCATACTCTGTACGGCTCAGTTCATTTTCACGGAATTTTGCATTATAATCGTCTTTGGGATAAAAGCAACAGTTATAGGTGTTTTCTATATAGCCTGTCGTTTCGTGCTGTGCGGTGATAACGTAAAGATCTTTTTCAAGCGCATCCTTTAAAAGTGCACGAAGCCACACGCGAGTTTTCCATATATCATAATAATCGTCAAGCACGATAAGGCGGATATTGTCAAAGTCTTTATAATATGACATGGGGTACGGTATATCCATAAAGGTTACGTCCCAGTTGTCAGTATAATTGAAAAGAAGGCCGTGTGTCACCGATTTTTCACCGAGATACCAGCGCTTGTCACCGGGGTAACAGTCGTGATTGCCGACGCAGTTATACATCGGCTTTTTGCAGGATGTAAGCGAGTACATATCAGCATATTTTTTCTGCGAGCCGCCGCAGTAGTCACCTGCATGCAAAACGAACTTTATATTATCATAGTGATCGGCAAAGCGCGCAATTCTTTCCCACGCGGAAGGAACTGCATGAATATCTGCCGTATGTATAAACGTGAGTCCCGAAAGTGAGCTTATCTCACCCTCTTTATCACGGTTAAGCTCAATAATATCTGACATAAAATCACCTCACACCGATTTTAGCACATTGAGTGTTGACTTTCAAGTATTAATAAAATAAAATAGGTATATGGAACTTGCAAAAAGACCGCTTGCGGTAACAAAAAAAGAACTCGGGGACAGAGTGCCCGACTTTATAATTGTCAGCGGTGACGCTTACGTTGACCACCCCTCTTTTGGCACGGCTGTTATCGGCCGTGTGCTTGAAAAAGAGGGTTTTTGTGTTGCTATAATACCACAGCCGAGCATTAAAAATCTCAATGATTTTATGCGATTCGGAAAGCCGCGGCTTGCATTCCTCGTAAATGCGGGTAATATTGATTCGATGGTGGCAAACTACACCGTCGCAAAAAGAAAGCGTGATACCGACTACTACTCACCCGGCGGAAAAACGGGCAAAAGACCCGACCGCGCGGTGATAGTGTACTGCAATAAAATTCGCGAGGCTTTCGGTGACGTGCCGATAGTTATAGGCGGAATTGAAGCGTCGCTGAGAAGATTTGCACACTACGATTATTGGGACAACAAAATAAGAAAAAGCATACTTGTCGACAGCGGCGCAGATCTTCTTTCTTACGGTATGGGTGAAAGATCGATAGCGGAGATCGCACGGCTTTTGGACAAGGGCGTTCCGATAAAAAGCATACGCTCTATAAGGGGCACATGCTTTTTGGCAGAGAGTGAGTATGCGCCAAAGGTTGCTCACGTAATGCTCCCGTCTTACGAAAAGCTTTTAAACGATAAGCTCAAATACGCGCAGTCATTCAAGACACAGTACGGAAACTGCGATCACGTAAACGGAAAGATTCTTTGTGAAAGATACCCTGAGGGTATGCTTATACAAAACCCGCCCCAACCCCCGCTTAATACAAAAGAGCTTGATGGGGTTGCAAGCCTCCCCTTCACACGCGATATACACCCTATATATAAAAACGAGGGTGTGCCTGCGATAACCGAAGTAAAGTTTTCGGTAACGCATAACCGCGGTTGCTTTGGCGGCTGCGCGTTTTGCGCTATTGCCTACCATCAGGGACGGGCGGTAACGTCACGCAGTATTGATTCGTGCATTGAGGAAATAGAGTTACTTACAACACTTCCCGATTTCAAGGGATATATACATGATATAGGCGGACCTACCGCCAACTTCCGCACAGGACCCTGCAAGGCGGTTGCGGAGGGTAAAAAGGGCGTTTGCGCAAATCGGCGCTGTCTTACGCCGGAGCCCTGCAAGAATCTGATAGTTGACCACTCGGAATATATTGAGCTACTCGACCGCGCATCACGCGTGAAGGGTGTTAAAAAGGTGTTTGTACGCTCAGGCATACGTCACGACTACGTTATGGCGGACAAGGCTTGCGGCGGAAGATTTATCGAGGTGCTTGCAAAACGTCACGTATCGGGTCAGCTACGGACTGCGCCCGAGCACATCGCGTCTGAAGTGCTTTTAGCCATGGGCAAGCCGCCGTTTAAGGTACATGAAAGCTTTGTACAGCGCTTTAACGAGGCAAGCAAGAAAGCACGGCTTGAGCAGTACGTAGTCCCCTATCTTATGTCCTCACACCCCGCATCCACCATGCAGAGTGCGAAAAAGCTTGCGGAATATCTTAAGAAAAACAACCTGCATCCCGAACAGGTGCAGGATTTTTACCCGACACCGTCGACGGCGGCAACGGTAATGTTTTACACAGGCGTAGACCCGTTTACGTCAAAGCCTGTTTACACAGCAACCACCCCACAGCAAAAGCAGGCACAGCGCGCGCTTTTGGGGGCCGACCCTAGAAAGAGAGGAACAAAAAATGCAATTCGAACTACCAAAAGAAGGAAATAAGGCGATACCCACACCGCATTTTCCGACAAGACATCAGGCGTTTATTTTCAGAGCGCAGGAGTATCTGCCGTATGAAAAGATTGCAAAAACGCTCGGCACAACCGAAGAAAACGTAAAAAACGCCTGCACCGACATGGGACTTTCGCTTCACGACGTGGGTGATATCTGGCTTAAAAGAGGCTACATCACCATTATCAAGCAGATGTGGCACATTCTCCCCTACGACCAGCTTTTAGAGCTTGTTGAAATGGACGAGAGCGAGTTTGCGCTGATTCTTCGCGAAGAGGATTTTCTTGATGTGAAGCTTCAGGATAAGCCTGTCTGCGAGCCTGTCAGATGGAGAGAGCTTACAGAAGACGAGAAAAAGCAGACGGAAAAGATAAAGGAAATTATGCTTTCTCTCGATATGAACGGTGTCGCTCCTTTTGATTTTAAATATAATCTGCCTGAACTTAAGTTTTCGGGTAAGGAGTATTTTAAGACAAGATTTATCTACGGTTTTTCGGGTCTTTATCTGCACGCATTTGACGTTGACAGCCGTGAATACTGTCCCGACGAACAGCTTGAGGCTTATAAAAAGCTTGGAATCAACGGAATATGGACGCAGGCGGTGCTCTATCAGCTCACACCATATCCGTTTGCGCCCGAGCTTTCAAAAGGCTATGAAAAAAGGCTTGAGCTTCTTAACGATTTTATTGCAAGATGTAAAAAGTACGGCATAAAGGTCTATCTTTACATAAACGAGCCTCGCGCGATGCCGATGGAGTTTGCAAAGAAATTTCCTCACCTTGCAGGACATTACAAGGCTGATGCAAACAGCGTATCGGTTTGCACCTCGACAAAAGAGGTTCAGGACTATCTTAAGGATAACATTGAGTGGCTGTGCAGACATGCAGAAGGACTTGGCGGTTTCTTTGTAATAACACGCTCGGAAAATCACACAAACTGCTACTCACACTCAAACACTGTTGATAACCCCAAGCGTCCCTGCAGTTGTCCACGCTGTTCAAAGCGTTCTGTCGGAGAGGTTATCGGCGAGGTCATTTCCTGCATTGAAGAGGGCGCACACAGAGTTTCGCCCGACATTAAAGTAATTGCATGGGATTGGGCGTGGGGTGAATATAATTTTGATATTATCGAGCATTTACCGCAAAACATCACGCTTCAGTGCAAGAGCGAGCAGGACGTACCCTTTGTATACGGCGGTGTAAAGCATGAGATACACGACTATTCCATTTCAAAGGTAGGCCCCGGTGAGCATGCAAAAGAGGAATGGGAAATTGCAAAGAAACGCGGGCTTACCCTCGGCGCAAAGGTGCAGATGAACACGTCGTGGGAGTGCTCGACAGTACCTGCAGTACCCACCTACCCGATTGTTGAAAAGCTGATGGAAGATCTTAAGGCAGAGGGCGTTGAGGACTTAATGCTGTCATGGACTCTTGGCGGTTATCCGTCTATGACGCTTGCTCACGCGGCAAAGCATTTTTATGAAAAATGCGATATGCCTGAGATAAGTGATGCTGAAAAGAAGGCTTGTGAGCTTTTATGTAAGGCTTTAAACGAATTTCCGCCCGAACTTCACGTCGAGTACAGGGGTCCGCACAATCCCGGTCCTTCCAACCCGCTTTATATTGAAAAGACGGGCTATACCGCAACGATGACAGGCTTTGCATATGATGATATTGATACCTGGCGTTTTGACTACCCCGTAGACGTATACGTAGGTCAGCTTATAAAGGTCGTAGAGGGTCTTGAAAAGGCGGTAGAGGCTGTAAAGTATGCAGATGCCACAGAGACCGTTGACATGATAAATGCGACTTATAACACCTTTAAATCAAGCCTTAATCAGTGTCAGTTTGTGCTTGCGCGCGACAAGGGTGATAAAAAAGCAATGAAAGAGATTTGCGAAAGCGAAATTGAGATCGCAAAGAGTCATATTGCGCTTATGAATAAAAATGCCGCGTTCGGTTACGAGGCGGCAAACCACTATTATTACTCAAAGGGTCAGCTTGCAGAAAAGATTTTAAACTGTAATAATATAATCGAGAATTTATAAAAAAATGAGGAAGAAGCTTTTGCTTCTTCCTCATTTTAATTTAAAAGAAATTAAAGAACTACTACGCAAAGCGGACTGCCGATTTCAAGCTTTGTATCGGTAAGCGTGGGCTTTCCGTCCTGTAATTTAAGTAACGTGACGGTATTACCTTTTTCGTTTGTACAGATGATATGATCGCCGACAATATCAAAATCTCTCGGAAAGCTACCGCCGCATGCGGTACTTTCCATAAAGGTAAGACTGTCACCGTCGATCTTAAAACGGCTTATCACGTCTGCACCGCGGACTGATATATAAATACAGTCACCGCATTTTCGTATAGCGGCGGCAGTACTGCCGAAAGTATAGCGGTCAGAGCATTTACTGATAATTTCACCGTCTTTTATAACAAATACTTCGTTTGACAGTTCACTTACGCAATAAATATATCCTTTGTCAAAGCAAAGGTGACGCGGTCCGCAACCGTCGGGAAGTTTTACAAAGCCCGTCTCATTTAAATTAGCATCGTAAAAATATATTTTGTCAACACCGAGGTCAACGCAGGCAAGGCGGTTTTCATCCGGTAAGCGCGATACAAAGTGTGTATGCGGCGCCTCCTGTCTTTCGGGATTTATACCTTTACCGCTGTGAGTTACCGTCTTTTCACCGATTTTTACAACGTTACCCGAAAGGTAGTTTACAACGTAGGCGCCATCCTCCGTCACTTCAAGGTGGCAGGGCACGATTCCCTCTGTACTTTGTATTTCAGACTCATTTACAAGCTTTCCGTTTTTGTCAATATCAAAAGACAGTATGCCGCCAAAGCGGGTAACTTCATCGGTCTCTCTTAAAATGACGTACATTCTGTTATCTCTGACGATTGCATACATAGGGTACTCAAGCGGTGTTTTTTCAACAAATTCAAAATTGCCGTCATTGAAAAGATAGTGATAAATTCCGCCGGTATTCTCACAGGATAAAATATAGATATGTTTTTTCATTTTTAAGCTGTATTCCTTTTTACAAAATATCTTTAAGGGCATCACGGAAAAATTCGGCATACAGTTTATAGCCCTCGGGAGAAAGATGCACCTTATCCTCAATAAAAAGCTCTTCACGGAGTTTTGTAAAATCACCGACGTCCTCGGGTGTTTCGTAAAAGCCTTCTATCCTTTCGGGATATAAAAGCGTTACGTCATCATGCGCTGACGCGTAAAGTTCAAGAGATGAGTTGAAGTTTTCTCTGTGGCGCTGTCCCGATATATTATCACGGCCTTTAAAGGTCGCCATCGGTTTTATGATATAAATATGCTCGACACCGTCAATTCGCGCGTACTCACAAATACGTGTCATAAGAAATAGCGCTTCGTCGGTGGTATAGCCGTAATAATGGTCATTACCGTAGGATTTGAGCACAAGATATTTCGGCTTCCACGGTCTTACAAGACGGGGATAATAGTAGAGAAGCTGATCAAAACAAGAGCCTCCCACACCGTGATTTACCGCTATTTCAGAGCCATCCTTTGCTCTGATATCTTCAGCGAGATTATTGTTGCCGTACTCCTCACTCCATCGTGTAAAGTATGAGTCTCCGTAAAACATGATAAGACCTTGCTTTATCGGCATGCTTTCATACTTCTCTGCGCGCGGTTCGAATTTATCAAGTCTGTATTTAGGTTCAAAATTGATATGCATAATTTTTAGTCCCTTTCGTTTGTAAGGTTTGCGGTAGGATAAAGCTCACGCCAGACGTCTGTATGCGCCTCGCAGTCAAGGTAGTGACCGAATTTTTTGGGATTTTCAAAAGCGTTATGTATTGCCTTTTTATAGCTTTCCTCTTTTACAAGACAAAACTCATGCCAGCCTTTTTTCCAGCTTCCGTCTTTGAGAGATTGAGAGCGTCTTTTAAAGCCTTCCATTATTTCGGGGTCGAAGGCAAGTTTTATTCCGACGTCGGTGTTTTTGTGCGGTATAAACTCTATCTCATGCGATCTTGTGTCGTATTTAACAGCAAGTGCCGTGTGCCAGTTTGCCATTTCATAATCAGTTACAAAATGGAAGTTGCCCTGTCCGTAAAGGATATGGCAATTCTCATACTGCTCGTAACAGCCGATACAGTGGCTGTGCTGACATAATATCACGTCTGCGCCCGCACGCGCCATGGCGCGACAGGCTTTGTAAAGTCGGGGTGACGGATACTCGCACTGCTCCTTGCCGCCGTGATACATTACGATTACGCGGTCGGCATTTTTCTTTGCCTCTCTTATATCCTCTAACGTATCAAACACGTCAAAAGGACGCGAGCCCATTCTGTCATCGAGCGCATATGAATATTCGTGTTCGCAGACGGTGATAAAGGCTACCCTTTCACCGTCCTTTTCTATTACAAGGTCTTTTCGTGAATCGTCGTAGTTTTCGCCAAAGCCCGTATAACCGATACCGACGCGGGTAAGCGCATTTACCGTGTCGCGCGCGCCCTCTCGTCCAAAATCAAATATATGGTTATTGCTAAGACCTGCGTGGGTGACACCTACTTTCTTTAAAGTATCTGCCGTGCCGCGCGGTGCCTTCAGGTTCGGACCGAACTTTTCAATTTTATTGTCACTGTCCGTTATCGCGCACTCAAGATTTATAATATTTACGTCGTTACCTTCAAAAAGGGAAACGGTATCGTTAAACAGATTTTCAATATCACCCTTATCAAAAAGCGGTGCAGAAAAAGCGGTGGGACATACGTCTCCTAAAAGAAGTGCTTTCATTTTTCCTCTCCGTAAACGTCATCGTATGCGTATTTGAGATTATAAAGGCAATCAACGTTGCCGTAGTGGTAGTCGTGTACAGTTTCAAGCCAGGATGCGCACATGTAACCTGTTATACTGTCTTCAACGTAGCGCTTGCAGAAGTCCATTGTCTGCTTTGCATTGAACTCGTTACCCCAGTTGGACGTGGTGGGAATCTGATCATAGCCCCACTCACCTATCTTTTTATAGAGGTAGCAACGGGGAGAAACGTCCTCGGGCATGCGCGGACCGTTGTAGCAGCAGCCGTAAAACCAGTTAGAGAGAAGAACGTCACGGGGCACTATCCTGCAAAACTCCTCTTCACCGCCGAACGTTTCGATGGTGTTGGGGTCTACCCATATCCACGGACGCGTGTTGCAGTCACGGCAGATGTCAAAAAGTCTGAGCGCATCACGGCACTTTGTCGCAACGTTACGGATAAAGATAATGGGGAAAGATGCCTGCGAGCCGTACTCCTCCTCTTCAAGTCCGAGATGGAAAAACTCAGGGCCGTCAAACAGGTCGCACACCTCACGGATAAGGTCCTCACACACCTTATAGTAGGTATCTGTTCCCGCCATATAGGCATAGTCTTTAAGCCATGCGCTGTGGCCGAGTGAAAAGTTAAATTTCGGGATAGGGGTTATGCCGAGCGCGCGAAGGCGGGCAAGATCAGCTTTAAATTCCTCTTTTGACCAACTGCCTTCAACCGCAAGCTCGGGGTGGCTGTCATAGCGCACACCCTCCGCCATATCGATAAGAAGAAGGTTCATACCAAGGCGCGCCATCTCTTCCGTAAGCGCTATCCACTCGTCCTTCTGACAGGCGAGCTTATAGTGGTAACCGCCGACTGATTTTGTGTATTCGACCTCACGGCGACTCCACATATTCATACCGAGGTGCAAAAGCGCACCGATATATTTCTTAGCCATTTAAAGTGCCCCCTTTACCGAAAACCTTGTCATATGACACAGACAGATTTTGTACAGAGTTCATGACCGCATAGTATTTGCGCGGTACGGTAAGCGCAAGCGTCTGCATTATAAAGCCGTCTATATTGTCACAGGTGAGCGAGGTGTATTCCATAACCGTCTGCGGTGAACGGGGATGGACACGGCGGGTGATCGCGGGAATCTGCGTATAGCCCCACTCTGAAAGCTTGTTATAATGGAGTGCAGACGGTGAAACTGTATCGCCCACAAACGCTTTGCCGTCTTTCATAAAAATGCCTATCGGATTTTCGTTAAAGGAAGAAGAAAGCAGTACGTCACGGCCGATATGGTCGCAGAAATACTTGTCACCGCCAAAGCCGTCGATTGATTTTCTGTCTGCCCATATCCACGGACGGACACCTTTTTCACGGCAGATATCAAACAGCATATTTGCATACTCGCACATGATATGGCGGGCAAAAATCATTGTAAAATTACGGCTGTCGGATGTATAGTATTTTGAATTGTAGCCCTCATCACCAAGACCCAGATGGAACATTTCGGGAGTATCAAACATATCAATTACGTCGCGCACGATATCACAGCAGAAGTCGTAATATGCGGGAGTGCCTGCCATATATGCAAACTTACCCATCCAAGCATTGTGGAATGGCAAAAAGTTATTATACGGAATTACGCGGATACCCATACCGCGTATTTTTTTCAGTTCATTTTTAAAGTCCTCGGTATCCCACGCGCCCGATGTTGCAATTTCGGGATGTGAAGGATAAACGACACCCTCACCGAGCGCGATAACAAGAGTATCTATTTCAAATTCGGGAAGTTGTTTTACAACCTCATCCCACGTGTTTTTGTCACAAAACAGCTTATCGCGGTAAATAAACTCTTCGGGGTCGACAGGAAAAGTACAGTCTTTTTGCGCCCAGAAGTTTGAACCGAGATAAAGCACGATTGATTTGAACGGCTTTAAATTCATATCCTTGCCTCCATTAAATGATTTAAACCAATTGTACTATCCTGCCAAAAATAAGTCAAGCAAATCGAAAAAATATGACAGGTCACATTCATTATTTGTCTTGATTTTTAATATACTTCAGGTAGGGGGTTGATATATTTGGCTGATGTATATATTGCGCCGAGTCTTGAACATTTTAACGTGGGCTACGGAAACTACGGAACAGAGGAAAAGCGGGCAAACGTTATTGCAGACGTGGTAGAGCTTATCTTAAATGCAAACGGTGTCACGACTGACAGAAATTCTCCTGAAATGAGCCTTGTTGAAGCGGTAGCGGATGCAAACGCAAAAAATCCGCGCATATATCTGTCGATACAGACGGGGGGCGCGGATGCTTCTCTTCGGGGTGCTGAAGTATTTTATTATAAAAAGGGTACAAACGGCGAGCGTCTTGCCTCTGATATTTTTGACAGGCTGTCACTTGTAACACCGACAGAGGACATAGGGCTTTCCGACGGCTCGCTCGTATTCGGCGGGCTTGGATTTTACGAGCTGAGAAAAACGCGTGCGCCCGCAGTTATTGTTAAGGCAGGCTTTCACGACAACCCGCTTGATGCGGATTTTATAATAAACAACACCTTCGAGATAGGCGTAGCTATTGCACAAGGCGTTCTTGACTATCTCGGTCTTCCCTACACCGAGCCTGTCGGTGTTAATAAGGACGATTACAACGGTCTATCATAGTCGTCAAGACTTTTAAAGGTGTAGCCGTCGGCACGAAGCTTATCTATCACCTGCGACAGTATCTCGGCATTGGTGCGTGAGGTGGAATGAAGCAAAAGCACCGCGCCGTCGTGCACACGCGAGTATATCTTTTCAAGCGCTTCGGTATGCGTAGGTTGTTTATCGTTATCCCAGTCATAATAGGCAAACGACCAGAAGACCGATCTGACACCGAGGCGCTTATTATACTCAAGTGCACGTTCGGAAAAGCGTCCCATAGGAAAACGAAAATACTTTGAGGGAGTAAGTCCGAGCGCCGATACCGAGTCCTGCCACTCGGTAATCTGTCTTGAATATCCCGCGTAGTCGTGAAGCGTTGTCATATCGGGATGCGATTTTGAATGGTTGCCGATGATATGACCCTCCGTCTGCATACGCCGTACGATATCGGGATTTTGCTTTACGAAGTTACCGTCTACAAAAAATGCGGCGGGTACTTTTTTATCAAAAAGGGTATCGAGGATCATTTTATGATAGCCGTTATCATAGCCTGCATCAAAGGTGAGATAAAGCACCTTTTCACCGCTCGTATCTACGGTTATCACGTCGTAGTTACTCAAAAACTCTGCCTCGGGACAAAGCAGCGGGCGGGTGCCGTCCTCTGTCGGCTTAAAATACCAATCGTATGCCGCAGTATCGGTATGGGCAAATACGAGAAACGGAAACGCTGCGGCAATTATCGGTATCAGTATGATTATTAAAAAGCGTTTATATATTTTTTCCATGGTTATTCCTCCACTACTAGTTTGAGGTATTTTATATGATTTATTCTGTGATTTTAACGCTCGGCGTAATTTTTGTAAACGGATGGACCGATGCGCCGAATGCCATAACAGGCTGTGTGTGTTCGGGTGCGCTGTCTATGAAAAAAGCGGTGGCATTTGCCGCTTTTTGCAATTTTTTCGGCGTCACGCTATCATCATTATTATTCCCCACCGTTGCAAAAAATATTTTTGAAACGGCAGGTGTTACGGGCGGGGCGCTCTGTGCATCACTTTTATCGGTAATAATCATGGCGGTGGGGGCATGGTGGTTTGGAATACCGACAAGCGAATCGCATGCAATAATTGCCTCTCTTGCAGGGGCATCTGTCGCAATCGGAAGGAATATAAGCGTAAAGTTGATTTTCATGACGGTATCGGGTCTTATAATATCGGTAATCGGAGGATTTGTTGCAGGCTTTTTTATATACGGAAGGCTTAAAAAGGTAAAAATCAAAAGAAGGTACGAGATAATCGGTGCGGGACTTATGGCATTTATGCACGGCGCGCAGGACGGACAGAAGTTTATAAGCATATTACTGCTGTCATGGGGGATTTCGGGAACGTTCAGAATTCCGATAGAAGCAGTCATCGTATGCTCGGCTGTCATGACGCTCGGAACTGCCCTCGGCGGCGGGCGGATAATTGAAAAGGTGGGTCGGGAAATGATAGATACCGACAGCGCGACGTCAGTTTCTGCCGATATTGCAGGCGGAATAAGCATACTGTTATCGACACTTATGGGGCTTCCCGTAAGCACAACGCACGCAAAGACCGCCTCTATGATGGGTTGCGGGTACAGACAAAAAAGCATAAATAAAAAAACCATGCGGCAGATGATAACCGCATGGCTTATTACCTTTCCCGTATGTTTTTTACTCGGGTTTGTATTTACAAAATTATTTTGATGCGTCACAGTAAACGCAACGGCAGACTCCCTTATCATCAGTATAATAAAGCGGTGTAAGCTCCTGCTCGATAGAACTGATACAGCCGGGATTCTGACAGATATCGGCATGCACCTCACCCTCTTTTGCAGAGGTGTCGGGACAGTCGGTCTCCGAAAGAAGCTTGAGAATAAGCGCCATTCGCATATACTTACCGCCGAGCGCCTGCTCAAAATAGCATGCGCGAGGGTCGGAGTCGACCGCAACGCTTATCTCGTTTACACGGGGAAGCGGATGAAGAATTATCATATTGCTCTTTGCGTGCTCAAGCTTTTTGGTATCAAGAATATAAGTATCCTTAAGGCGAGCATACTGATCCTTATCTGTAAAACGCTCACGCTGAATACGTGTCATGTACAGCACGTCAAGAATGGGCAACGCCTCGTCAAGCGAACGGATAACTGTAAAGGTAATATCTTTACAGTCTGATACCATATCTATAACGTACTGAGGAAGGTCAAGCTCTGCAGGAGATATCAGCACAAAGTTGATATTGCCGTAACGGCTGACCGCCTCGATAAGTGAATGTACCGTTCTTCCGTTTTTAAGGTCACCGCAAAGTCCGACCGTAAGGCCTGACACGGTGCCTTTTTTATTATAGATGGTAAAAAGGTCGGCAAGTGTCTGCGTGGGGTGCGCATGCGCACCGTCACCCGCATTTATAACGGGAATGGACGCGTTTACGCTTGCAACGTAGGGTGCGCCCTCTTTAAAATGGCGCATTGCCATGATATCGGCATAACAGCTGATTATTTTTGCCGTGTCCGCAACGCTCTCACCCTTTGAAGCAGAAGAGCTGCCCGCATCGGAAAAGCCTATGACGTTACCGCCAAGCTCAAGCATTGCCGCCTCGAAAGAAAGGCGGGTGCGGGTGGACGGCTCAAAAAAGAGGGTCGCAAGCTTTTTACCGCGGCATTTATCGGCATACTTTTCGGGGTTTTTACTGATATCGCGCGCGGTTTCCATAAGAGAATTGAGTTCATCTACCGAAAAGTCGGCAGTAGTTATCAGATTTCTCATTACTTTGCTCCGTTCACTGCAAGATAGTTCTTGATTCTTGTAACGTTCTCCTCATTAGCAGGATCCTCTTCAAGATACTCGATAATATCGTAAACGTCAACAACAGAGTATACGGGGAAGCCGAACTGCTCTTCAATCTCCTGCATTGCGCCCTTTTCTGTCTGACCCTTTTCCTTACGGTCAACCATGATAAAGGTAGCAATTACCTTTGTACCGTCGAGGTGTCTGAGTATCTCCATTGACTCACGGATAGCAGTACCTGCAGTAATTACGTCCTCGATAATAACGATCTCCTCACCTGCTTCAGGTACGTAGCCGACAAACGTGCCACCCTCGCCGTGATCCTTTACTTCCTTACGGTTAAAGAAGAAGGGAACGTCAAGACCGTTCTTTGAAAGTGCAACGGCTGCTGAAATTGAAAGTGAAATACCTTTGTAAGCAGGTCCGTAGAGGACTGCCTTCTTTTTGCCGAGCTTATCAAAATAAGCCTTTGCATAAAACTCACCCATCTTGGTGATCTGATCACCGGTCTTTATCATACCGGCATTTACGAAATAAGGGATCTTACGACCTGACTTTGCAGTAAAGTCGCCGAACTTAAGAACTCCTGCGCCCTGCAGAAATTCAATAAACTCTCTTTTATAAGCTTCCATGTTTTTTCTCCTTTTTAGGTTAAAAGGCCAAATCCGAACTCGTTTTAAAAAGACGGATTTTCACTTTTACTGTGTTAAAATACTCGCCAATACACAAAGTATTGGCTGTGTTTTGTGCCTTGTAAAATCAAAAATCCGCTCTTTTTAAAATCTGCGACCTCTAACCGTGTAGATTTCGAGGGATTTTTGATTTATTCAGGCGCAGGCGGGCTGGCGCCCTCCAAGAATGAATAGGTTAAAAAGCACCGAAATATGCCGGTTAGAGGCATGTTCGGGTTTGTCCTTTTAACCTAGTCAACAAATTCTGCAACACAACGCTCGTAAGCGGCAACAGGGTCTTCAGCGGCTGTGATGGGTCTGCCCACAACGATATAGTCAGAACCTATCTCCTTTGCCTGAGCAGGTGTCATAACGCGCTTCTGGTCACCGACGTCACCGTCTGCAAAGCGCACGCCGGGGGTAACGGTTACAAAGTCACTTCCGCAGGTTTCATGTACCTTACCTGCTTCAAGCGGTGAGCAAACAACACCGTCAAGACCTGATACCTTTGCGTTTGATGCGTAGTGCATTACTACCTTATCAATAGGCTCTTTTATAAGAAGGTCTTTTTCCATACTCTCCTGATCGGTTGAGGTAAGCTGTGTTACAGCGATAAGCATGGGTCTTGTACCGTCCTCACGTGTAAGGCCTTCGAGAGCCGCCTTCATCATGTTGACCGTACCGCCTGCATGAAGGTTTGTCATATCAACGTCAAGACGTGAAAGAACGTTCATACTCTTTTTAACTGTGTTGGGGATATCGTGAAGCTTGAGGTCGAGGAATATCTTATGACCTCTTTTTTTGATCTCACGAACGATATCAGGACCTTCTGCATAAAAAAGCTCCATACCGATTTTAACAAATGGCTTTCTGCCTGTAAACTTATCAAGAAACTCAAGCGTTGCCGCCTTGCTCGAAAAATCGCAGGCAATAATTACATCCTTACCCATTATTTTGCTCCTCCTATTATATCACTTAAATTATTTATATTATACTTATCCATAACGAGCGGAAGGTCGTTTATGATATCGCGGCATGCGAAGGGGTCAACAAGGTTTGCAGCGCCCACTTGGACTGCAGTCGCGCCCGCAAGCATCA
>JAZPZR010000248.1:0-1883 GCA_045544795.1 Eubacteriales bacterium | reverse complement strand
GCGTATCTCACCGATAAACTACAATTTAAAACAAAAGTAGATGGTTTCCCATCTACTTTTGTTTTATGCAAACCACTATAAATCTGCCGTCGTCTTTTGAATATTCACAGGTTGATAAAATTAAAAGCTTGTCTCCGAACGCGGTCGTCACCGTATCGTTTTTTGCAGATGAAACACGTAAAAGGTCGGCAATAAAAGTATCATATTCCGCCTCGGTAAAAAGACCGTTTATTGCGCGGGAGTAAAACTTATTACTGTCCTCGCCGTCGGTATAAAGCGCGCAAAGGACGCGGTAGTTCTCGTCACCCTCCTGCGTGTACAAGTGCACCGTATCATGCGACAAAAGAAAGTCGCGGTTATTATAATTTATTAGTTCACCGAACATCTTTTCACCGCGGATATGATGTCCGTATATTATTTTAATATTTTCATCGACTCCGCGCGTTTCAAAAAAGGGCGTACCGTAATAGCTGTAACCGCCCTCAAAATTACGGCGCAGATAATATTCGGGACTGTCAGGCGTATACATTACGGGGTAATGCACCTGCGTGTCCGCTATCGTTAAAAACGCCGCGGCATGCTCATTTTTAAGTCGTAGCGAGAGCAGATACTCCTTGGCGGCAATATCGCTGTCATGCTGTATTTCGGGCGTCGTTATCTCTACGGGCGGAGGGGCTGACACAGATATTTTTTCAAAATCACGCTCGGCGATCCCCCTCGAAATACAGTGATAGGCAATCATACCCGCCGACAGCAAAAACACCGCGCCGAAAATTATTAACAGTATATCAGTTATCTTTTTTCTCATTATATTCCTCTGAAATTGCCGACAGAGTGGCAATAAATTCATCCTTTACCGACTGCGGAGCAGTTATTTTGATTTCGTTACCGAAGCCGCACACCCAGCCGAAAAACTGCGGGCTTATTTTCACCGTCGCGGTAAAATTAAAGGTATCGCCATGCGGAATAAGCATTATATCCTTACCGAAGCGGTCGATTATCGCGCCCGCGAGGTGATTTTTACAGTTAAAGCTTACCTTTTCCTTACGTCCGCCGAACATACCGAACACACGTCCGCCGTATGCCGCGGGATCAAAGCCGTCGGGGCTTTCACGCGGGGTGTCAAGCTCGGTTATATCAAGCATTTTGTCAACGCGGAAGTGTCGTATCCCGCCCTCCTCGTTTGCAATAAGGTAATAGTTTTCATCCGCCCAGCAAAGAGACAGCGGGCTTACAAGATAGCGCGCACCGTCACGGCGGAGCGCCTTTTCCTTTTTTGGAGTCCACGCAAAATAACTAAACTCTATCATACTGTTGTTGGCGATGGCGGTGTTTATTATATCAACGTTATAATATATCGTTTCCTCCATCGACTTGATCCTGCCCGACACGACCACCTCACCCGTAAGCGTGGCGGTAGGACCTGCCAGCGTTTTCAGCTTTGAAATAAGCTGTGATGATTTTTTCTGCGTGACGAATTTGGATGCCTGTACGGCATCGGTCAGAAGCCGAAGCTCAGGCGTTTCAAACTCACGCGACATCATGCGGTATTCGTGGCGCTTACCGTTACGGCAGACCATGATATCGTCACCGTAAACGTCTGTAAGCTGTGCAATATCCTCATACACCGACTTACGCTCGGCGGTAATATCGAGGGACGCAAGACGGTCTATTATCTCACCCACCGTAACACCCGTGTTTTCGTCGGTATGCGACAAAAGATAGTCGCGTATATACAGTATTTTAAGCTTTTGATTTCTTGATTTCGCCACGTTCATCACCTCAATATTATTATACCGATACAGCACTTTCAAGTCAATAACTAATACATACGTACAAACTATAGTTTGTCGGTGAGATACGCACAATCTTTGTAGGGGTCG
>JAZPZR010000247.1:0-3394 GCA_045544795.1 Eubacteriales bacterium | reverse complement strand
ACTCACTTGTTTCAAAACCGTTTTCTGTTTCAAATTTATATACGAAAGTAACGCCTGCATTTACAATCGCCTGCTTTTTGAGTATATCGTCAAAATACTCACGCTCGATATTTATGTCGGTAAAAACGTCAATATCAGGGCGCCAGCGTGTGAGAGTACCTGTTTTTTTGCGGGTAGCCTCCTCTTCCTTAAGTCCGCCGATATTCTGACCCTTTTCAAAATGGAGAGAGTATTTTTTGCCGTCGCGGTGAACGGTTACGTCCATATATTCGGAAGAATACTGTGTAGCGCACGCACCGAGGCCGTTAAGACCGAGCGAATACTCATAGTTTTCGCCTGAGTTTGTGTTGTACTTACCGCCCGCATAAAGCTCGCAGTAAACAAGCTCCCAGTTATATTTTTCTTCCTTGGCATTCCAGCCGACAGGACAGCCGCGTCCGAAATCCTCCACCTCGACCGAGTGGTCGCGGTAAAGGGTAAGAATAATTTTATCGCCGTGTCCCTCACGCGCTTCATCTATCGAGTTTGACAGTATCTCAAAAGCTGAATGCTTACAGCCCTCAAGCCCGTCCGAACCGAAAATAACGCCGGGGCGTTTTCTCACTCGGTCGGCGCCTTTAAGTGATGAGATACTCTCGTCAGTGTAATCATTTTTCTTTTTAGGCATCTGATTTTTTCCTTTTAATGTAATAATAGTATATTATATAATATTTTGGATTTTATGTCAAATAAAAAGCACCGCGTCAAAACGTGACGCGGAAACTCATTTGACAGAAAGCGATATCTTGCGCTTTGCGGCAAAGCCTTCGTCTTTTTTATATATTGTAACCTTGTATGTAAATTCGCCGTGGTCACGGCATACGGCATTGGTCTGTTTTTTATATTTGGAGCCTGACCAGCCCTGAGGCTTCAGCACGTTGCGGCAGACGGGGCAGGCGGTAAAGGTGACCCGCTTGTCCGAAAGCGCCTCGCGCATGGTGTTAAAGCCCGCAAATTCGGTTATCTTGATACCGTTCATGCTTCCGACCGCATCATACTCTGTAATACCGCGCTTAAGGTCGATAGCCTTCGCTATCATAGCCGTGCCGAGCGCATCGTAAAGCGCGTTGTGCGGATGCTCGTTTTCAGAAAGACCGAGATGCTCCATCGCACTTTCAAGTGACCATTGTTTATTTTCGTGCGTCACCTGCATATTAAAAATAACCTGAAGATTATAATCCTTCGGTATTTCAGCAGGGTCGACACCGTACGCGGTGAGATTGTCGCGAAGCATCGGAATATCGTCACAGCCCCATGTGAGCAGTACACAGTCGCGGCCGCAGAATTTTTTGAATTTTTCCCACACCTGCACAAGACCTGCACATTCTTTAAGCTGTGAATCGTGAATACCCGTTATATCCTTGACGTGACGGTTGATACGCTTATAAAAAGAAGGGCGCACGCACTCGTCAAACTCACCCGTCTTTTTTAAACGGCGGTTGAGCTTTACCGCGCCTATCTGTATTATATCACCGCGAAGCTCGACACCGCGCGGATGCTTTTTTGCTTTGGAGTACGGCTGATTCCACTCCATATCGAGAACTATATAATTCATTTAAGACTCTAGTCAATATCCATTCCGTACTGATTTAAAAACTCCGTTGCCTTTGAGAAATGCCGACAGCCGAAAAAGCCGTTATAGGCAGAAAGCGGAGAAGGGTGCGCGCACTCAAGTATAAGGTGATGTCTGCCCTTGATAAGCTTTGCCTTTTCGCGCGCGGGTCTGCCCCACAGCATAAACACGATCGGCTTTTCGCGTTCACCCAGAAGTGATATTATCCTGTCAGTCAGAATCTCCCACCCGTGTCCGCGGTGCGATGCCGCCTGACCCTCACGCACGGTAAGCACGGTATTGAGTAAAAGCACGCCGTTTTTTGCCCATTTGGTAAGATCGCCGCTTGTATGCGACAGTTCAATTCCCATATCATCGTATATCTCTTTATAGATATTGATAAGAGACGGCGGGGGCTTTACCCCTTCCTTCACAGAAAAGCAAAGTCCGTGTGCCTGACCCGCGCCGTGATAGGGGTCCTGCCCGAGAATCACCACGCGGACGTCACTGTAGCTTGTCATTTTAAGCGCATTAAAAATATCCCACATGGGTGGGAAGACAGTGTGCGTCCTGTACTCCTCTTTTAAAAATTCGCGCAGGCGCATATAATATTCTGACGTAAATTCACTTTCAAGAAGTGCGTCCCATTCATTTCCTATCTGTACCATATTTTTATTTTATCAGTAAACTGTTGACAAAACAAGACCAAATTATATAATTATATGTAGAATATTAAAAAAAGGAGTTCTCATTATGATAGAAAAGGCACTTTTCGGTAAATTTGAGGGTAAGGACGTATACCGCTTTGAGATCTGTGACGGTGACATGCGCGTTAATCTTATAGAGTACGGCGCGGCAATACAGAGCCTTTATTTCAAAGGCGTTGACTGTGTTGCAGGCTACGACACGCTTGAAGGGTACGTAAACGACGGCTCAAATCAGGGCGGTACGGTCGGCAGATATGCAAACAGAATCGGCGGCGCAAAGTTTGAGCTTGACGGTGTTACATATAACGTAGGCGCCAATGACAACGGCAACAGCCTTCACGGCGGTTTTGTAGGCTTTGTAAACAGACTTTACAAGGGCGAGCCGATGTCGGCAAACAGCGTAAGATTTACGATCGAGTCGGAGGACGGAGACGGCGGTTATCCCGGCAACCTTACAATGAGCGTTACCTTTACGCTCAAGGACAACGTGCTCTCTCTTGAGTATGACGCGGTATGCGACAAGGCTTGCATTATGAACTTTACAAACCACGCCTACTTTAATCTCGGTTCTGAAAACAACTTCTCGACCGAGCTTATGATAAAGGCGGACAGCATCACGCCCGTAAGCGCTCAGCTTATTCCTACAGGCGAATTTATGGACGTTACAGGCACACCGTTTGATTTCAGAGTTGCAAAGCCGATAGGCCGCGATATAAAGGACACACATCCGCAGGTAGCTCTCGCAGACGGCTTTGACCACAATTTTGTGCTCGGTCTTGACAGAAGCTATAAAGAAGATTGTATAGTTGCGTACTGTCCCGAAAGCGACATTACAATGACCTGTTCTACCGACCTTCCGGGTGTTCAGCTTTACACATCAAACATGCTTGACGAAAAGGGCGGTAAAAAGGGCGATCTTACGCAGTACTACGCATTCTGTCTTGAAACACAGTTTTTCCCCGACACACCCAATAAGCCCGATTTCCCCTCATGCAAGGTGGACGCAAACGAGAAATTCTACTCGGTAACACGCTACGCATTTAAGTAATTATAATAGATTACCTTCCAAATTATAGTTTGTCGGGATGTTTTATAA
>JAZPZR010000246.1:0-11317 GCA_045544795.1 Eubacteriales bacterium | reverse complement strand
ACTCTGATTTGCCTCCACTTGTCAGGGGAGGTGTCGAGCGAAGCGAGACGGAGGGGTAGTAGGGGAGGATATTATCCTCCCGCAACAGCAAATAAAAGAATCCCTTGAAAACAGTAGTGTTTCCAAGGGATTTCTTCACTTTCCGCGAACTCGCTCTCTACCGTACCATTGTACGCCGACGAGCGCGAGTTCACGAAATCTGCACTCTTTTTTGAAAGTCACATCAGAGTGTCAAATTAAAATAATGGTTTTTTGACACTCTGAAAAAAAGCACCTGCAAGGGTGCTTTTTTCTTTATTATCTCAAGAAGTATGTAATTGTTTCACGTGAAACACGTCTTCCCCGAAAAGACGGAAGTCTTTTTGGGGAGGAGGAGGCGCACACATCAGTTTGGAGTTTTGGCGAACAGCCGAAACGAAGTACAAGATGTGTTAAAAAATCAGGGGTCCCCGAAAAGACGGCAGTCTTTTTGGGGAAGAGGAGTTGCAACCATCAGTGCGCATTTTTGTCGAACAGACAAAATGGAGCGTAGGATGGTTTGCAACGACGAGTTTCACGTGAAACATTTCCCCACAATCAACCCATAGTATTGACTTTTGACAAACACCCACAATATATCGTGTTAAACAATCAAATTGTTCAAAAGTTGATAAAACTGTTCAAAATCAAGGGATTGCGGTTAAAATTTTCATACCACAACATATAGTCTGAAATGAAAATAGATTATTAAATAAACAAAAACACTTTATTTTTTATTATATATATGCTATAATAACTTGGTAAAAAAGTATACGGAAGTGAAATAATGGGTAAAATAATTTCTATAGCAAATCAAAAAGGCGGAGTAGGTAAGACCACGACCGCCGTAAACCTTGCAAGCGCGGTAGCGCAGGCAGGCAAATCCGTTCTGCTTGTTGATATGGATTCGCAGGCAAACGCGTCTTCAGGCTACGGAATAATGCCCAGAAGTGTAAAAAAAACAATATACGACGTGCTTATCGGCGGTGTCGAGGCGAAGGATGCAATAGTCAAAACCGATTATAAGGTTGACGTATTACCCTCTCATATCGACCTTGCGGGCGCTGAGATCGAAATGGTTGCGATCGACAAACGCGAATATATACTTAAAAACGCTTTGAATACGGTCCGCCACCTTTACGATTACATATTTATTGACTGCCCGCCCTCACTCGGTCTGTTGTCACTCAACGCTCTTGCCGCATCAAACAGTCTTATAATACCCATTCAGCCGGAATATTACGCGCTTGAGGGTGTTTCAAAGCTTGTAAACACGGTAAGACAGATCAAAAAAGGAATAAATCCGTCACTTACGTTGGAAGGAGTGCTCCTTACCATGTACGACGGCAGATTAAATCTCACACTTCAGGTGGCAGATGAAGTAAAAAAATACTTTGGTGACAAGGTTTATAAAAACGTAATTCCGCGAAACGTAAGACTCTGCGAGGCGCCCAGCCACGGCATGCCCGTGACCGAGTATGACAGATACTCCAAGGGTTCGCTGACATACCGCGAGCTTGCGAAAGAATTTTTAGCGGGACAGGAGGCATAAAATGAAACAAAAGAAGGGATTGTCAGAGGGCAGGGGACTGCTCAGCCTTCTTGATGAAAACACTTACGACATAGCAGACAAGCCCGTAACAGAAGCAAGAATTGCAGATATAGAGCCGGATAAAGACCAGCCTCGACGCGATTTTGACGAGGAAGCGCTCTATTCTCTTGCAGAATCAATAAAACAGCACGGCGTGATATCACCAATCGTTGTGTGTAAAACAGACGGTGAGCGCTACAGGATTATTGCAGGTGAGCGCCGCTGGCGCGCATCAAAGCTTGCAGGTCTTGAAACGATGCCCGTAATCGTCCGTGATTATACCGAGGCGCAGATATCCGAGATAAGCCTTGTTGAAAACCTTCAGCGTGAGGACCTGAATCCGCTTGAAGAGGCGCTCGGCTACAGAAAGCTTATGGACAGATACAATCTCACACAGGAAGAGGTTGCAAACAAGGTCTCAAAATCAAGAAGTGCGGTCGCAAACGCGCTCAGACTTCTGACTTTGCCTGAAGGCGCGCTTGATTACGTAAAGACAGGTGAGCTTTCCGCAGGTCACGCACGCACTCTTATCGCACTTGAAAAGACTGACGATATCATGGCGGCGGCAAACAAGGTCATTACCGAGGAACTGTCCGTAAGACAGACAGAAGAGCTTGTTAAAAAAATGAAAGCCGTAAAAAAAGATAGGCCGTTGCAGGATCCCGAAGTATTGCTTGCTTTAAAAGAGCTTGAAACACGCGCACGCACAGGAACGGGCAACAAGGTAAAGATCAAGCACGGCGCCAAAAACAAGGGCAAGGTAGAGATATATTACAACTCCACCGACGAGCTTGAAAAGCTTATTGATATGTTATCATAGGAGAATTTTATGTTTAAAAAGAAGGAAAAGCCTGAAGCTGTGGAAACAGCACAGGAAAATACGGAATTTAAGAAAAATATCAAAACTCTGTGGATATACACGTCGCTTTTCTGCACGTTTGCGCTGGTTTTAATACTTGTATCCTCACTTATTCAGGGTAAGGTGGACAGCAGGGCGGAAAATCTGCAGGATCAGATAGAGAGCGAGCGTACTACCTCGCAGTCAACAATACAGAATATACAGACAAAAAACGATGCTCTCGTTAAAGAAAACGAAAGCCTTAAGGCTCAGAACGAATTCTTAAAAAGTCAGGCTGAAACGGAAAAGCAGCTGCTTGACAATGCAAACGAAGTAATCGCAAACGCTGAATACCTTACAAAAGCGCTCACAGCCGCCGATTCGGATACTGCCCGCGCACATCTTGCAAAAATCGACCCGAGCCGTCTTTCGCCTGACCTTTTTGCAGAGTATTCGCGTCTGTTAACGGAGCTCGGCGCGTGAAAAAAGTAGAAATATATTCCGACGGCGCATGCAGCGGCAACCCCGGCCCCGGCGGTTACGGTACCGTGCTTGTATATAACGGCATCGAAAAAGAGCTTTCCGAAGGTTATGAGAGCACGACCAACAACCGAATGGAGCTTTTAGGCTGTATAAAAGGGCTTGAATGCCTTAAAGAGCCGTGCGAGGTAACGGTCACCTCCGACTCAAAGTATCTTTGCGATGCGATAAATCAGGGCTGGCTTGAATCGTGGAAAGCGCGCGGTTGGAAAAAAGCGGATAAAAAACCCGTTCTTAATCAGGAATTGTGGGAAAGCCTTGACAAGCTCCTTGCTATACACAAGGTGACTTTTAAATGGATAAAAGGTCATAACGGCCATAAATACAACGAACGCTGTGACACACTCGCTGTTGCAGAGTATCAAAAGTTTTTGAAAGGAAGTAAATAGATTGGAAAAGAGATTTGTCTACGCAGATAACGCGGCGACAACAAAGGTACGCCCCGAGGTATTTGCAAAAATGCTGCCTCATTTTGTTGAACATTACGGCAACCCCTCAAGCCTTTACTCAGTAGGCAGAGAAAGCCACGTTGCACTCGAAAAAGCAAGAAAAACAGTTGCAGAGTGCTTAAATTGCGACCCCCTTGAGATAGTTTTCACGTCAGGCGGTAGTGAGAGCGATAACATGGCAATACGCGGTATCGCAGCCAAAAAAGGCAAGGGTCATATAATAACATCGAAAATCGAGCATCACGCGGTGCTTCACACCTTAAAAGCGCTTGAAAAAGAAGGCTTTGAGGTAACTTATGTCGACGTTGATAAGGACGGCTTTGTAAACCCCGACGACGTTAAAAACGCAATCAGAGAGGATACTATCCTCATAACAATAATGCTTGCAAATAACGAGATAGGTACAATTCAGCCGATAAAGGAAATATCTGTTATTGCTAAAGAGAAGAAAATTCCTCTCCATACAGATGCTGTACAGGCGGTGGGACATATCCCTGTAGACGTAAAGGACCTTGGCTGTGATATGCTTTCGCTTTCCGCCCACAAATTCGGCGGACCCAAGGGTACGGGCGTTCTGTACGTACGCAGAGGTCTTGCGTACAAGCCTCTCATTCAGGGCGGCGCGCAGGAGAGAAACAAGCGCTCAGGCACAGAAAACATTCCCGGTATCGTAGGTGTGGCAGAGGCGCTTTCGCTTGCATGCTCGGAGCTTTCGGCAGAAAACGAAAAGCTTACCCGTCTTCGCGACAGACTTATCGACGGAATTTTAAATACCATTCCCTATTCAAGACTTAACGGCGGCAGGGAAAACAGACTTCCCGGCAACGTCAACGTATCAATTGAGTATATCGAGGGTGAATCACTTATCCTCATGCTTGATTTTAACGGAATCTGCGCATCAAGCGGCTCAGCTTGTACAACAGGCTCGCTCGATCCCTCGCACGTGCTTCTTGCACTCGGTCTTCCGCATGAGGTGGCTCACGGCTCGCTCAGACTTTCGCTCGGCCGCGACAATAACGATGCAGACGTAGATTATATTCTTGAAAAGCTCCCGACGATAGTTGAACGGCTTCGCGCAATGTCACCTGTATGGGAGAACAGACCCGAATAAGAGAAAGGAAAAAACTATGTATACAGAAAAAGTAATGGACCATTTTTCAAACCCCAGAAACGTGGGTGAGATCGAAAATGCCGACGGAGTAGGTGAAGTCGGCAATATGAAATGCGGTGACATCATGCGTATCTATCTCAAGATAGATAATGACGTTATCACCGACGTAAAGTTCAAGACCTTTGGCTGCGGCGCGGCAATTGCCACTTCATCCATGGCAACCGAGCTTATAAAGGGCAAAAAGGTAGAAGAGGCGCTCGGTCTTACCAATAAAGCGGTAATTGAGGCGCTTGACGGTCTTCCGCCCGTAAAGGTACACTGCTCCGTTCTTGCAGAAGAAGCGGTAAAGGCGGCAATAAAGGATTATTACGATAAAAACGGTATTGAAAACGATCTTGAAATCGGAGGTTGCTCCAGCTGTTGCAGCAGCTGCGGCAAATAATAAGTATGAAACGTATAATTTCAATTTTCCTGTTATTATGTTTATTGGTAACGGTCGTTTCCTGCGCGCCTGATAACGTTATCGCGCCCGAAACGGAAAAGCCTGCAGACGATCTTGCTTCTCCCCCCGTTACAGAGCAAAAGCCCGATTCCTCTGACGATGAGGCATCGGAAAGCGTAAGCTTTAAATATATAAATCCGAAAAAACAGAAAAACGAAAATATTATGCCGACTGCCGATATCGACAAGGCATATAACAGCTTGAAAACAACAGAGCTTAAGGATAAAGAGCTCACCTTCTACGTTGCGGATAAAAACGCGTTTAATGCAGGCGCGCTTGACGAAAAGCAGTGGATGGACGCGGTATCCGAAAAGCTCGGTCTGAAGCTTAATTACACCGTGCGCGCAGAGGGAACTCTCTTTTCTTCACAGTCAATTGCGATGAAATCGGGCATAAAGCTTGACGTCATTACAACGCTTGCAAAAGATCTGGCACAGTCTCGCTCTCTCATGCGCAGTGCATCAAGCCTTATTTTAGGTGATACCACCACAACCTTTTCAAGATCTGTTTTTGACCTGACAGGCGGTAAGGTATTTACTGCAAACGGCATGTCAAAAATGATGTGGTACAACAAAAACATCGTATCAGATGCCAAAGCGTACGATTACTTTGACAAAAACGAGTGGACAGAGCTTACTCTTGAGTTTTTATCGACCGACATACGCGGTGCAGGTAAAAATATAATTGAGTGTGATAACTGGGCGGCATTCGGCTCGGCGGCAGGCATACAGGCTACAGGTCTTGCAAAGGACGGCAGCATGGTGCTCGCGCTTGAAAACCCGGAAACCATAAACAGCTTTTTATGCTACTCAAAAATCTTCAAAGATCAGGTCGCAGACAAAAAGAATACCTTTAAAAACGGCGGTACGGCATTTTGCTATACCGATTCGCCTTCGCTTTCAGAGGGTGAGCTCGGCTTTGTTCCCGTTCCTGCAATTTACGGCAAAGGCACACCCGTCTGTGAGTTTTCGGGCGTCGGCATGGGCATCAGCGCATCTGCTGACGATATAACTGCACAGACTGCGCTCACGTTCCTGTTATTGTGGTCTTCACGTTATTCAGAAGCACGCGCAGACGACCTCGTTTACACCTACGGTCTTACACCCAAAAAAGCAAACAAATATATAGAGTTCACCGAGACTGAAGGAAAATTCTATAACGCAGACAGACAGCTTTCCGCTTATTTTGAAACAAAAGAAATAAGCGAGTCGCTTATCGGTGACGAGGCTACGGTTATTACTGCTTACCGGAGCGCATATCAGAGGACCGTTCTTCTCAATCTCAGAAATCAATGAAAATATTATGCATAGGCGACGTTGTGTCGCATGAAGGTATAGATCATCTTTTTCGTGTGTTACCCCGCCTTAAACAAAAATATCATCCCGATTGCGTTATCGTAAACGGTGAAAACTCGGCGCTCGGTAACGGAATCGACAAAATTTCATACGATATGCTTATTTTGGCGGGCGCTGACGTTGTAACGGGCGGTAACCATTCCTTTCAGAAAAAGACGGCAGACGACCTGCACGATAATGCAAAGCGGCTTATAAGGCCTGCAAACGTCCTCGGCTTTGACGCGGGAGAGTGGGAGATAACGCTTGACTACGGCAGGGAAACTCTGCGTGTTATAAATCTTTCGGGCAGTCTTTTTATGTCCGAGTGTACAAACCCTTTTGAGTTTATTGAAAAAGCGCTTGAGGATAACAAAAACTGCGTGACCGTTGTTGATTTTCATGCAGAGGCTACAAGCGAAAAAAAAGCATTCGGTCAGTTTGTCGACGGAAAGGTGAGCGCGGTATTTGGCACGCACACACACGTACAGACAAACGATGCCTGTATCTTGCCAAACGGCACAGGCTATATCACCGATATCGGAATGACGGGTGTTGAGTATTCTGTTCTCGGTAAAGACAGCGGCGTCTGCATACATAATTTCTGCTACCCCGACGACAGACAAAAGATTCAGGATGCAAAGGGTAAATGTAAACTGAGCGGTGTCTTTTTTGAAACAGACCCCGCTACAAAAAAATGTATAAATATCGAAACGGTCAACGAATGAGGAAAAAACTATGAAACTGAGTGTATGTATTCCGACGTTTTTTAGACAAATGCCGCTTGAAAAGGCGGTAGAGCAGTTATCCGCGCTTGGCTATGAGTATGCTGAGTTCTGGGGGATGCCGAAGGATACCGATATTGATGCGGTATGTGAGGCTTGCAAAAAACACGGTGTAACGCTTGTTGCAATGTGTCCCGATAAATTTAATCTCACAGACGCGTCTTTTCACGGTGAATATATTGAATCGCTTGAAATTGCGTGTAAAAGGGCAAAAAAACTCGGTATAACCCGCCTTATTTCGCAGGTAGGAAACGATACGGGTGAAAGCCGTGAAATACAGCATGGCAACATTGTAGCAGGACTTAAACGCGCAGTGCCGGTCCTTGAAAAATACGGGATCACACTTGTTATTGAACCGCTTAACACTCTTGTTGACCATAAAGGATATTATCTTGTAACGTCAGAGGAAGGCTTTGATATCGTGCGTGAGGTTGACAGCGATAACGTAAAGCTTTTGTTTGATATCTATCATCAGCAGGTATCTGAGGGTAACGTTATTTCAAACGTTATAAACAATCTTGACCTTATCGGGCATCTGCACTCCGCGGGCAATCCCGGAAGACACGAGCTGTGGATGGGCGAGCTCAATTATGAGGCTATATTTGAGGCTATAGATAATGCAGGCTATAACGGCTTTTGCGCACTCGAATATAAACCCACCCTTGAGCCTGTAGAAAGCCTTTCAGAGTGTAAAAAAAGATATATGAAATAAAATTTTTGCGGTGAAACTGCAACTTCATTGATGCAAAGCATCACATCATTTGTGTGTAACACAACATCATTTGCCTTAAAGGCAACCTCGTTTTGTGTCCGATATCGGACAACGATGTTTTCGCTATGCTCAAAATGATGTTAAACGCACACGTTCAAACGATGTTGTGTCCTGAGGACACAAACACAAAAAATAAAGCACTTCCGTAGAAGTGCTTTATTTTTTGGTGCTGGTGACCGGAATCGAACCGGTACGATATTGCTATCACGGGATTTTAAGTCCCGGGCGTCTGCCAGTTCCGCCACACCAGCGCACTTGACATGTTATCATATACAATCAAAAATGTCAAGCATCTTAAACTCTATTCTTGATAAAATTTATACAGCTTGTATAATTTATTTTAAAATATACAGTTTGTTACCTGTAAAAGTAACTGTTTACCGTGGTGAGAAGCGGTTTATAGGCAGACATTATATTCCAGACAGAAAGTCCCGCAAGTTCAAATTCGTTAATAAGCTCCATTCTCGCGCGCACGCTTCTTGCATCCTCAAACCACACGATATGGTCGGTATTATCTTTAAAATAAGTGTAGTAGGGTGTCATTGCCTGAGAGTCAAAAAGTATCTGCGCGCCTACACGTCTTGCTCTGTTTACCGCCTCGATATTTGACATAGACTCTGCGCGCTGACCCTGCACGTAAGGACGCGTCCAGTCGTACGCGTAATTAGGTACGCCGAGAATGATTTTATTATTCGGGATTGCGCTTACCGCGTATTCAACCACCTCGCGCACCTTGTCGATCGGCGCAATTGCCATGGGCGGTCCGTAGGTGTAGCCCCACTCATACGTCATAATAAACGTAAAGTCAGCGGCTTTACCCAACAATTTATAATCGTGCGCCTCGTACAAAAGCCCGCGCTGCGCATCTGACGTTTTAGGCGCAAGCGAAACGGCGGTCTTGTAGCCGTACTGAGATACGGTCTGTCGGAGCTTATCAATAAATTCTGCATACGCGTTTTTTTCTGCAGGCGGTATATATTCAAAATCAACGTCAACACCGTAATAATCGCGGGATTCGAGCTGTTTTAAAATATTCTGTATAAGTGTTTCGGACAGATTGCCGTCACTTAAAATATCGGTTGCCCGCTGTGAGTTGAAAACGCCCTCTTCATTGAGCGAGGTCACCACCAGAAAAGGCGTGACACCCGCGCTTTCGGAAATCGTAATAATGTCGCTGTCCTCTATTGGCAAAAGTCCGCCGTTTTCCGTTACTCCGTAAGAAAAAGGAGATACGTTTGAAAAATAGGGGAGTGAGGTCAAGAGCGCATCGCGGCTGATGTTAGGATATGCATAGCCGTTTATAAGCTTTTGTTTTCTGTTTTCGTTTGACCCGGGGATTATCACCGCCTGACCGACAATGAGAGTCGGCTCTACCGTCGAACCGTTCGCGTTTAAAAGCTGTTCTATCGTGACGCCGTATTTTTTACCGATCGAGTAAAGCGAGTCACCATTTTGTACGGTATATATCGTCATTATCATCACCTAAGACAATATACTCGGCTTTTGCATAAAATATAACGAGGTGATAAATATAATTAAGCTATATATTGACCAGGGTCACAACCCGCAGGGAGTAAATGCGGGCGCCGAGGGAAACGGCTTGCGCGAGCAGGATATAAACTACGACGTGGGAATTTATCTTGCCGAGCTTTTGCGTGAGACGGGCGATTTTGAGGTGCGGCTTTCAAGACCGACACCCGAAACTACTCTCGGCACTTCAAATTCATCAAGCCTTGCCGCAAGAGTTAACGATGCAAATTCGTGGGGTGCAAACTATTTTATAAGCATACACTCAAACGCCGCGGAAAATCCCGATGCAAACGGTACCGAGGTGTACGTTTTTTCAAAAACCTCGCCCGCATACCCGCTTGCCGTCGAAATACAGAACAGTATCGTCGACAGACTGGGTACAAAGGATCTCGGTGTCAAGGAAAATCCGTCGCTTTACGTACTGCGCAGAACACAGATGCCTTCGCTTCTCATTGAGCTTGGCTTTGTTACGAATACGGCGGATGCCGAGCTTCTGCGCGACGACAGATACCTTTTTGCTTACGCGATATATCAGGGAATAATGAACTTTTTCGGATTTAATATATAAAATACCATAAACCGCGGTTGCGTTCAAATTATGGTTTGTCTTTGCCTTCTCCTTCGAGGAGAAGGGGGACCGCGTGAGCGGTGGATGAGGTGGGAAACAAGATATAACACCTCATCAGTCACCTGCGGTGACAGCTTCCCCTCAAGGGGAAGCCTTGGCTTCTCTCCCCGTAAAACCACAATTTAATACTTTTACAAAAAAGCGGTAAGGCTTTCGCCTTACCGCTTCCTCTTTTTAGGTTACCTTGAATATCCGGTACACATAACAGTACCTCAAATTGACTTCTTACCATAAAAAAGATGCAACTATATATCCATCATCTGTTATGGCACAGAAATATTCATGAGCCATTACAGGTAAATAATCAAAAATCCATGGTGCTCCTGTTACATACCACGTTTTTCTTTCGTCATCATGATATACTTTATACGGTCTGTAAGTTGTTACAGGCTCCCATCCGTGTTGTTCAAAAAAGACTTTTTGTGCAATTTTTTTTGCTTGCTGAGGTGTTGTTATTGGATCTCCCTGTCTCTTTATATCACTGTTTGCAAAAAATTCCTGCATGTTTTTTTCTATATAATTACCTTCAGCCATATCTTCAACTAATATTTCTTCAAGTGAAGCACCATAATCATGATAATGAGGCATAGGCTCAATTTTTCCGTTATGCATATCGTACATATAAAAGACAAACAAAATTATAACGATAGACAGTATAACAGAACAGGTAATAACGAGTATTTTTTTTGCTTTGTTTTTCATAAATTCTCCTGATTTATTTAATTGGTATTGCTATTTTAAAAGTATAAATAGAACGATCTTCTGGATCATATCTTTTTAACTTTCCACGGCGTAGCAACAGAACACAGGGGACGGTTCTGCAACAGAACACAGGGGACTGAAGAACACAGGGGACGGTTCTGTGTGTTCCTGAGTTCATGACCGAGATTTGACGTCGGGTTGCCTTTCTTATCTTAAAGTATAATCTTTTAAATTAACATTGTCAATTATATAAAAAAGCGGTAAGACTTTCGCCTTACCGCTCTTTTTAGATTGACTTGCAAAGAAGTTTACTTAACACATAGAACCGTCACCCGTGTTACACTATGTTCTCTGATTATTTACGAACAACATAAATAAAATTATTTTGTTTTAAGAATGCGATATCCTCTTGGTTTTCATAATATATATAAAATATTTCATCATGAGAGCAAGAAAAAAACCTCAAGTTATTATTTTTATAAAAGCATATATCTTCAGGAAGATTATTTTGCATCAACCA
>JAZPZR010000245.1:0-1841 GCA_045544795.1 Eubacteriales bacterium | reverse complement strand
GCCGATAGTCTGACCGTTGCTTGAGGTAACCGTACCGCCGAGCGCCACGTTTGAAGCCTCGCCGAGAGTTACATAAGCATGCGCAGATTTTACCTCGATATTCATGTCGCGCTCTGCCGTAAAGGTGATGCTGTTTTCCTTTGAATAAACATCGCCCTGCCAGTTTACAAAACGGAATCGTTTTCCATCAGTTGCACAGAGGGTTAAGGTTTCGCCCTCTTCAACTAAAATTACATCGTCATTACATACTAATGTACCGCCGAGTGTTACGCTAACGTCCGAGTTATCGGGGATTGATACAGTTATTTTTTTAGCCGTATCTGTATCCTCTTTTTCAAAGACTGCACAAATCGTCGTATCGGCAGTAGCGGTAAATGTAAGCGTTTTGTCATTTGCGCCGACAGTACCTGTAAAGCCTGCAAAGCGATAGCCCGCATCAGCAGTAGCGGTGACTGTTACTTCAGTCCCGCTTGCCACGGTCGTATCAAGAGGTAAATCCACCGATTCACCGCCGACGGTCGCGCTAAGATTACCGCCCGCCGTGTTTGTAATATTAAGCTGATACTCATCCTTTGCCTCGTCGCCAAGCGATGTTACAAACGAGTATGAGCCGTGCGTTACGTCAAAATAGATATAATCACTGTCGTTTTTGGAGTAAACAACACCGTTTACCGTGTTATCCACAGCCGTACCGTTAAACATAAGCGTATCGTTTACATAAACGTAGGTTGACTTTCCTTTTATACGCGGTACTGCAACAACTGCATTTGCGCCCTCGGGTGAATCAACATTTATAAGCACACAACCGTTTTCATCCCTTGACATTTTGGTGCTGATACCACCGATAGCAGAATGGACGGTCGCCTCGATATAATTTAGCGAGCCGAAAGACGGCTTTATCTGATACTTTTCATAGCCCTTTTCAAGCGGAGTGATACCCGCCATATGCTTTGACATGGTGACAAGCGGACCACCCGTCCACGCGTGGTTTTTAGAGCCTCCGTTTTCGGGATATGACCAGTACTCGTAAAGTGTGGAAATGTCGCTCTCTATCATCTCCTGATAGCGCGTTTTGATTCTTGTCTGTACGTCCTCTATACTGCCTATCTTTGCAAGTGCTTCAAGAACGTAGTATTCCATATAGGGTGATGCAAAATAGCAAGCCTCGTTTAAAAATACCTTTTCAAGAATTACCGAGTTCTGCTCGTCTGTTGTAAGCCCTGCAAGGACAGCAAGTGCGTTTGCGCGGTCGTCTGCCGCAGATACATCTGATGACTTAAAGCCTGCATCTGTCCAGAGTGACGCAAATGCAGCGGCAATTTTGTTCTGTCTGAACTTAAGTTCAGGTATATCCTCCGTCTTACCGACAAGCTCTGCCATATTGATGACCGCCTCAAGCGCCATGTAGTACCATGCGTTTTCTATTGTGGTGAGGTCATTGTTTGAGCCCCAGTCGCACCATTTGAGCCAGCTGGAGCCTCCGCTTCTGTGCTCAATAAGTCCGTTTTGCTGCATATCCCAGAGATAGAGGTAGTTTTTGCCTGCCTCGTAAAAGTCCTCAATGATATACTTTCTGCCCGAATTCATGTAGTATTCCCACACACCGACAACACCTGCGAGTTCCTGCATGGGAAGCTCTGCATAGTAGTTTGTGTTTGGCACTACCGTATAGAGAATATCATCCTGAATAAAGCCGAGTTTTGTATAAAGTCCCTTCTCGTAGAGATCCCATGAGCGACTGTCAAGTGAGTAGAAGGTCATATACATCTCGTTTGTCGCGTCGCCCCATCACTGCGCGCGCTCGCGGTCAGGACAGTCCATATAGTTATCACGCATGGTGA
>JAZPZR010000244.1:0-5804 GCA_045544795.1 Eubacteriales bacterium | reverse complement strand
TCCCCTACTACCCTTCCGTCACGTCGAGGTAAAGCGCCTATTGTTCCGTGCCTCCTTTTTTTCGGCACTCCACTATGGCACTTACCTCTCCTTTTCCCCAAAAACGCTCCGCATTTTCGTGGTCCCCTGTCTATCCACCTCCCCTGACAAGTGGAGGCAAATTAGAGTGTTCCTTTTCTTCACGGTCTGTGCCTTTTTTACATATAATAATATTTATCTTTTTTAAGAAACACAAAGAATGCGCTGAGCAGTACAGCCATAAGCTCTGCAACGATTATGGAGTACCATATTCCGTCGATGCCGAAAATCAAAGGCAGGAGAAGCACCGCCGCAACCTGAAAGACAACGGTACGCAAAAACGAAATAACTGCCGAGGTGAGACCGTCGTTGAGCGCGGTAAAAAATCCCGATCCGAACATGGCATAGCCCATAAACAGAAATGACACCGCAAAAATACGAAAGCCCGATACCGTCATATCCATAAGCTCCTTATCATACCCCACAAACAGCTTTGCAAGAGGTATGGCAAAAAGCTCACCCGCTATCAGCATAAACACTGCAAACGCGCCGATCAACACAACGCTCTTTTTAAGCAGGCTCTTAAGCTCCGCGTAGTTTTTTGCGCCCTGATGAAAGCTTATCACAGGCGCAACACCTATCGAATAGCCGATAAACAGCGCCGCAAATATCATGCTGTCGTACATCATAATACCGTAGGCGGCGACACCGTTTTCGCCCGCGTAGGCAATAAGCTGGATATTATACAGCATACCGACAAGGCTCATCGACACGTTTGTCATAAATTCTGACGAACCGTTTGAGCACGCCTTTAAAATCACTCTGCCGTTCATTTTTGTCTTGCCGATACGCAGAATACTGCTGTTTTTTCGCACAAAATACACAAGAGGCACCGCACCGCCCATCACCTGACTCATTGCCGTTGCAACCGCCGCGCCGATAAGCTTATATTCCTGCGGTAAAGAGAGCACAAGCACCGCATCGAGCACCATGTTTGTAACTCCCGAAATTATTGTTGTGGTAAGTCCGAGCTGCGGCTTTTCCGCCGTAGAAAAATAGGACTGAAACAAAAACTGAAGCGTATTGAAGGGAAGTACAGCAAGTATGATCACAGAATACTGCACCGCGCTTTTGAGGAGTTCACCGTCCGCGCCAAGCAGTATCGCGACAGGACGTATAAAGGCAATTCCGAGAATTGCCAGAATTACGCCAAGCACAAAGGAAACGTACACAAAAAGCGAAAAATATTCGTTTGCCTTATCCCGTTTTCCCTCGCCGAGCGTTTTTGCAACGATTGCCGAGCCGCCCGTGCCAAAAATAAACCCGACTGTCGACATTATCATTAAAAACGGCCAGATAATGTTAATTGCGGCAAACGGAGTTTTACCCGCAAAGTTTGAAATAAAAAAGCCGTCCACCACACCGTAGATAGAGGTAACAACCATCATCCCCATGGTGGGCAGGGTAAACCGTATGAGTTTTTTATAACCGAAATGGTCTGAAAGCTGAATAGTCATTATCTTCTCCTATGACAGTAAGGTAAATGCATTTTTTTCGAATTTTATAAGTCCCTCGTCCCGCATTTTGCAAAGCTCGTTTGACATGGCGCTTCTGTCGACAGACAGAAAATCGGCAAGTTGCTGGCGGTTAAAGGGAATCACAAAGCTTGCGCTGTTATTCTTTTTTGCCTGCTCGGACAGATAGGATATAAGCTTTGCCCGCGTCGTGCGTCCCGACATATGCGACAGCTTTTGCACAAGTTGTCTGTTTTTCTGCGATATTGCAAAAAACATGTTTTTCACAACCATCGTGTGAAATCTGCAGGCAGACGGGCAGGTGGTAATGATACGCTTTACGTCAAAGAAAAAGACGGTGCAGTTTTCCACCGCGACGACGTCGTTAAGCAGAGCCTCACCGCTATGGCAGGCGTACGCCTCGCCGAACATACCGCCCACCCCGATATGGCCGAGGATACTGCGGTTGCCCCAGTAATCGTCGCTTTGTATATGCGCGCTTCCCTCGACAAGCAAAAGTACGTCATCAAGCCGCCTTCCCTGACAGACGATAGTCTCGCCTTTTTTATAGCTTTGCATCCTTGTGCCGAGGCACCCGAGCATAGACTCTATCTCCTGCCCGGAAACACCCGCAAACATCTGCGTATTTTTAAGTACAGAAATAAATTTTTTCATAAAAAATATCACTTTCCGTTGTAAAAACAACCGAATTGTTTTGAATATCATACTATAATATAACCGTAAAATCAATAGAGGAGAAATAATTATGATAAGAAAAATAATTAAAATAGATGAAGACAAATGTAACGGATGCGGTGCATGCGCGGTCGCGTGTCACGAGGGCGCTATCGAAATGGTAGACGGCAAGGCAAAGCTGACGCGCGAGCATTACTGTGACGGTCTTGGCGATTGCCTGCCCGCTTGCCCGACGGGTGCTATCACCTTTGAAGAAAGAGAAGCGCCCGCTTACGACGAGGCGGCAGTCGTTGCCGAAAAACAAAAAAAGGCTACCCTTCCCTGCGGGTGCCCCGGCACAAATTCAAAGGTCATAAAGAGAGAACCGTGCAGCACAAACAGTTCTTACCCGCCGACAAACAGCATGCTGTCGCAATGGCCTGTACAGATAAAGCTGGTGCCTGTAAACGCACCGTATTTTGACGGCGCAAAGCTTCTTGTTGCGGCAGACTGTACCGCGTTTGCTTACGGTAATTTTCATAATGAGTTTATAAGAAACCACGTAACGCTTATCGGCTGTCCAAAGCTTGATATGGTAGATTACAGCGAAAAGCTGACCGCAATTATTGCAAACAACAATATAAAGAGCGTTACCGTCGTGCGAATGGAGGTGCCCTGCTGCGGCGGTATTGAAAACGCGGTAAAGCAGGCGCTTATGGCAAGCGGCAAGTTTATTCCGTGGCGGGTGGTCACGGTATCTACCGACGGGCAGATAATTGAATAACGCGCTTTTTAGCCTTTAAAGCATAGTCAAGGGCGATCTTTGTGCCGCTTTTTCGGGTGACAGGCAGGTTTTGTTCGTCGTAATAAATAACGCAGAACTGACTTTTGTTTATCATTTCGCAGTTGCGTTCAACGTACGCGGCTTTTCCCGCGGATATGATCTTTTCGGGGAAATAGGTATCGTCATAGCTTTTTAAAAGATAAGATCTGTATTGATCGTTTATATACGGATATTCCGCCCTCACGTAAACACGCTTTACGTGGGGGTATTTTTCTTTTATTTCGGTTACAAGCTCAAGACACAGATCGTCAAAACGGCTTTTGCTCCCGAAAAGAAAGGTGTCGACCTTTTGGGACAATATCAGATTTTCAATAATACCGAGAAGTCTGCTTTTAAGCTCTTCCGTTTCATTTATAGTTCTGTGACCGATAAAGCAACATACGTTTTCTTTCATAACATTTCTCCAAGTAAATATTTTTTTACTTATTATATATAATATTTCACTAGAAGTAAATATTTCTGCATTTTTATCTTATAATAAAAATCCCTTTGTTTAAGTAAAATATATGTACACAAGAAAAAGGGGAGAAAATATGAAAACCGAATTTGCTGATAAATATATTACTCTCGGATTAAAAATAGCTTATTTCAGAAGAAAAGCGGGTTACACGCAGGAGTATTTTGCTGAACTGATTGGGAAAAGCGTTAGTTTTGTAGGTCAGGTTGAAGGTACAGGCACAGTCCGCGGTATTTCGCTTGAAACTCTGTTTAAAATCGCGCAGGTGCTTGACGTACCGCCTTCAAAATTTTTAGAAGAAGACTAAATAAAAAATAGAGAAAGTAATATAAAAAAATAAAGAAATCCCGTGAAAATGCCAAATTTTCACGGGATCTTTTATTTGCTGTCGCGGGAGGATAATATCCTCCCCTACGTCTGTGATCTTTTATTTTTTAATTATCCTAAAAGTACGTCCGATACAAGCATTATGCAAAAGCCGACAAGCAGGGCGTATGTCGCTCCGCGCTGTGCTCCGTGCGCGTGCGTTTCGGGTATCATTTCATCGCTGATTACGTACAGCATTGTACCGCCCGCGAATGCAAGCGCAAACGGAAGTATTGCCTGTGAAACAGACACCGCAAAATAGCCGATAAAGGTACCGACCACCTCGATAAGTCCCGTCCCAAGCGCTATCATCAGCGTCCTTGAAGGGCTGACACCCGCGGCAAGCATGGGCGCAATTATCACCATACCCTCAGGTATGTTCTGAAGCGCAATACCGCCCGCAATCAAAAGCGCCTGCGAGGTATCTCCCGATCCGAAGCCGACACCTGCGGCAATACCCTCGGGCAGATTGTGTATCGCAATCGCCATTACAAACAGCAACACCTTACCGAGCTTTGCATCGGCATGCTTTTCAGGCTCAGCCCCTGCAAGCTTATGAAGATGGGGCACAAGCTTATCTATAATATTAAGACATGCAGCGCCCGCGAAAATGCCCGCGACTGCGTATAAAAGTCCGAGCTTTCCGCCCTCCTCCACCGCAGGCAGAATAAGTCCGAGCACTGCCGCGGCAAGCATAACACCCGCCGCAAAGGAAAGCACGATATCGGAAAATCTGTGTGATGCTTTTTTAAATAAAAAGCCGATAAGTGCACCGACAAAAGTCGCGCCGCCCACACCGAGCGCCGTAATTAAAACGAGCTGCATAATTATAACAGCGCCGCGCTGTCAGCGTCGCAGTAAAGAATTGAATTATCGCTTATACGAAGCACGGTTGCAGGGCATTTTTCGGAGATCTCGCCCGTTACCGTGTTTTTAACTGCATTTGCCTTTGTAACCGCGGGAACAACGCAGAATTTGTAGGTTGCATTTGCAAGGGTAGGCACGGTAAGAGTAAGCGCATGGGTGGGCACGTCCTCTATCTTTTCAAAGCAACCGTCATGCACCTGCTGCATACGGCAGACGTCGTCAAGGTCGACTACCTTTACGACCTCGCTGTCGTCAAAGTATGCAACGTGCGGGTCATTAAACGCGATATGACCGTTTTCACCGATACCCATACAAACGATATCGGTAGGATTATCCACAAGCAGCTTACCGTAACGCTTTGCTTCCTCTTCACCGTCAGCAAGGCTGTTTAACGTATTGACAGATGCAAAATCCACCTTGTCAAAAATAGCATTTTTCAAAAATCTTGCAAAGCCCTGCGGAGCCTCGGGGTCGATACCCACGTATTCGTCCATGTGGTATGCGTTGACACGCGACCACTCGATAGACTTATCTGCAACGAGGTAGCCCAGCACGTCATTCTGTGAAGGAGCCGCCGCAAAGATCATGTTTATCTGTTCTTTTGTTTCAAGCAATTTTTTAATACACGCTGAAATATCCTCAGCCGCGGCGCGTCCCATTAAATCGCGGTTTTCAAAAACGCGCACGTCAAGCTTGTCTGCTTTAAAATTTTTCATTGTAATCACCTCGTTATTTATTCTAGTATAAGTGAAAGTTTTTTTCAAGTGTATTGAAAAAAATATAATATTGATTTACAATAGGGTAGTGAGAATTATCCGAACCCGCCTCAAAGCCTTGTATTACGGCGCTTTTCATCCTTTTTTCTTTGATGGGCGTCAGCCCATCTGCAGAAAAGAAGAACAAAAATCACCACAAATCCTTTGGCTTTGAGGTCTTCGATTTTTAAAAGAGCGGATTTTTGTTCAATCAAGGCATAAAGCGCAGTCAATACTTTACGTATTGGCGAGCATTTTAACACAGAGTGGGCGAAAATCCGCCTTTTAAAAACGGTGTTCGGATATTT
>JAZPZR010000243.1:0-18153 GCA_045544795.1 Eubacteriales bacterium | reverse complement strand
AAGATTGTGCGTATCTCCCCGACAAACCATAATTTATTTCAGTATCTCCGCTACAGTCTTTCCAATAACCTCCGCCATGCGCCAGAAGCCGAAGTCGTTGGGGTGGCATTTATCAACTGTGCAATACGCTTTGATATCGGGTGTGTAGATATCGTCACCGTTTATAAAATAAACGTTGTTATCGCCTGCTTTTTTTGCGTTTTCATAGGTAGTGCGGATAATATCGATACGCTCGTCGCGGTCTTTTTCAATATCGGCAGAGGTTATCATTACTATCGGTACGTCAGGCTTTAAACGTCTGAATATCTTATATCCGTTTTCATGCGTATCACGCAAATATTCATAGGTTTTTGCGTTATGGTCGTAGTCGTACACAAATATGCTCATATCAAGCGTCGCAAGATACTCCATCATAACACTCTCGGCACGAGCGCTTCCCGAAAACCCAAGATTTATAAAATTAGTACCGAGTCTTCGGCTGATGATATTGGGGTAAGCGTTGCCCGCGTGCGATGCACATCCGCCCTGCGTTATTGACGAGCCGTAGTAAACTATCGGCTTTGGATATTTTTCGGGTGAGGGCGGTAACACCGCGCAGTCCTCTTCGCAGGATATATAAACCGCGCTCACGTTGTTATAAAGCGGAAAATTCACGGTGATATCGCGCATTTCACGGCTTTTGAGGTCAAGCGTTGCAGAACCCTCGTAACATCCGTCCTCCCGCTCTTTATAATCGCAGGCAAAAAATCCGCGGTAGTCTTCGCCAACGTACATATCAAAGCATCTGCTCCCGCTCGGCGGTATTTTGGTGCCGACCGAAATATCGGGTAAAACTGCAGTGAGCGTTATCCTTTGCGAGTCGGTCTTAAACCGTATCCGTCCGCCCGACGTGTTTGTATACAGCTGCGCAACACCGTCGTTTACCTTTTTTGCCACACATCCCGACATTCTTACGTATCTGTCAGAGTCAAAGGTGACGCCCGTTATTTCAAAAGGTCCGTCGAGTATATTGCGGGTCGTCATGCCTTCAAAAACAGCATTACCGCTTTTAAAATTAGAATCTATCTTTGATATATCCACTTTAATATTTCCTTTTTGTAAATCTGAACTCCGCTTTACCGCTGTCATCATAATAATCGAGATTAAATGAAAGCCCCACGCTGTCGGCAACGGTGCCATAGAGGGTGCGCGTCTGCTCGATAAAATACTTGCACGGCTCTGTACCCGTTGCGCGAAGATGCGATATTGCAGGACTTTTTTTAATTTTCACCAAAAGGCTGTCCTCGGTAAGACAAAATTCAATATCCTCTTCCGCCTCTTCGGTGATATATATCTTTTCTATCCATTCCTTTATCGCGATAAGTCCGCGGCGCTTTGCATCCTCTATCTGAATAGAATAGTAGTTGTTTACGTAATCGGTAAGAAAAGCGCGCACGCCGTTTTCGCCGAAATGCTCACCGAGATAGCGCAACGCCAGATCGCTGTGAAAATGGAAGTCGCGGTGAAGATACTTGTTATCCTCCGACTTTATATCCATGATCTCAACGCCCTCACGCACAAACTCCTCGTCCTTGACTTTTGTAAGGTCGATATCGGGATCCTCACCCTTTACAAATATGAGTGAGCGGCACTCTGCATTATGTACAAGCGAGTTGTCACGGTAGCGGTCAAGCCCGTACTCCAGAAGCGCGGGGTGATATATTACCGAGCAATGCTCGCAGTATTTACAGTACGGCTCAATGTGTGAGAGTGAATTGAGCATACCGCGCGAGGGACAGTGACGCATATGGCTGTAAATAATGCCTCTTTCCCTGTCATAGACACGGAAGAGGTCGCACGCTTCCTCTGTCAGAGATTTTGACCAGTACTTCCACGCACCGTCAAGCGGTTTTTCCCTGTCGCGTTCCAGAAAAGAAATAAGACTGTTGACGTTACTTCTGTCGCCTACGCCGTTATCTGCAATAAAATACCAATAATCAAGCACGGCATCGTATCCGCCCTTTTTCTCCAAAAACTTAAAAAGCTCGCTGTAAAGCGGTATAAATTCAGTACATGAGATCATTTTAATTTTCCTTTCGTATATTTATCTATATATTATACATGCAGTAAAACATTTTTACCGCCCGAAAGCCGTGACTCCTCTGCGGCAATGCCCATAAGGTGACTTTCAACCGACTCCTCAAGCGTGGTATAATCGGTAATTTCACCTGTCAGTATTCCGTACATAGTATTTATAAGGCCGTAGTCACCGCCGCCGTGACCCCAGCCGCCCTCGTTGAGCGTGCTGAGTACGTACTGCTGTTTTTCCCCGAAATAGGGCTTTACTTCAATAGTATCGGTCTGCTCGTCAAACACTATCTCGCCCTTTGTACCGAAAAAGTTTATACGTCTGCCGGGACTTTCGGTAAACAGCATTTTAAGGCTTGCAACGACACCGTTTTTAAATCGCATCTGTACAAGCTGATTATCTACAACGTGCGGATTTTGTTCTATCCCGCATTTATAGACACATTCACCGAAGACGGTGTTTTCAATGCCCTCGTAAAGTCCCTCTTCGGTGTTGGGATTTTGTAAGCACACCTTTGTCCACGGCCATGAATATTCGGGCTTTCCCTGTTGCTTCCAGAAGTCGATATATATCCTCTTTGCGCTGAATACACAGCTGTCCATATGCGGACAGTCAACGCATCTTTTTGTGCTTCCCTCGGGCGCATTTTCAGGTCGGAAATGGGTAAGCGCACCGACAGAGCTTACACTTTCACAGCGCGCACCCGCAAAATGCTGTAAAAGGTCAAGGTCGTGACAGCACTTTGCAAGTATCGTCGGGTGCTGTGTATCGTTATACATCTTCTGTATACGCACGTATGCCTGCGCCTGATGCCAGAATGCCACACGCTCGATATGGTCTATCGCGATAAGGTCGCCTATAATGCCCGATTTCAACACCTCATCAAGCTTTTTCACAAAAGGACTGTACCGTAATACGTGGCAGACAACGACCGTCCTGCCCGTCTCCTTTTGCACCTTTAAAAGCTCGTTTATCTCTTGTTCCGAGTCGCTTATCGGCTTTTCAAGAAGCACGTCATACCCCATTTTCATTGCGCGCACGCATTGGCGCACGTGCATGTTGTCACAGGTTGCAATAACAAGAATATCAGCGCGCTTTTTTTGGAAAAATTCCTCTTCGTCAACAAAAAGCAGATGGTCAGGGATATTATACGCCTTTTGCATTTTGTCAAGCTGTTTCGGGTTTACGTCGCAGGCAGATACCACGGTAAACTCGTCGCGCTTTGTAAAGTGCTTTGCGTAGGTATAGCCTCTTCCGCCCGCGCCGATAACGGCAACGGTAAAATTCTTATTCATATAGATTACCTCTTTGGTTATTATCGTTTATGCTTACCCCAGAATATCAAGCACTCTGTCGTGAAGGCGGAGCAAAAAGCCGTCGTCTGTCGGGTATTCCAGAAATCCCTTTATCTTACCGCCTGCAACCTCCTGTACGATCTCTTTTGCTTTATCGGTACCTACCTTATCGGCAAGCGCCTTGAGTAACATTCTGTCCTGAAGCGCATCGTAAAACACCTTTGTACGAATTGATTCGAGCGCCGCGCCTCCCTTTTTGTCGGGATAGACGGAAAACGCGTTGCCTGCAGGCCAGGTACACTCAGCGTCGGTCACAAGATAGGGGTCAATCTTATATCTTGCGCGGTTTACGTAGTAAAAGTTAAAGCCCCACTGCAAAAAGCCGACCATATCGTACATAAAAAGAAGAGTACCGAGCACTCGCGTACGGCTTGAGGGGAATGCGATAAATCTGTCGGGCAGATGGTGTACCTTGCTTGAGCAGTAGTAGCACCAACGCTCCTTTATATCGCACTCCAAAAACGGCTCGATATGACCGATAAAGGGCACGGGCACCTCTACCATTCCGCTTTCGTAAAAATCTATATCGGATATTGCATCCATATTTTTAAAGCCTTCTATATACGGCTTTATAAGCTCATATGCCGCCGTGTAGTTTTTAAAATCGGGCTTATCCGCCTTCATCTGCGGCTCGTCGGAAATGTGGAAATAGCATTTATCCGCAATACCGAGCTCTTTTAAGTGTGAGGTGAGTGCGGGTAAAAACTGCTTTAAGAAATTCTGATACTTGGGTCCGTCCGATTCGACGTCCCAGCCGAATTCGTTTTTGCCGTCGACTATAATTTTGGGGCAAAAGCCTGCGCCCCACTGTGTAAACAGATGCGACAGCTCAAAATACTCAATGCCGTACTTATGACAAAGCTTTACCCATCTGTCAAGGTCTGTGAAATCAAAGCTGTACTTATCTCCCTCTCTTGACACGCCTACAAGCTGCATCGTGGGACGCTCACCGCCGACAACGGTATCAAGCGGCGGGGTAAAGAGAGGTGTCAGTATCATGGTGATGCCTGTTTTTGCGGCAGTTTTCATAAACTGCTCGATATAGTACCAATGCTTTTTGCTCATCATCGGCACTTCGTAGTAATCTGCGATACAGTCGCAGTGAAACCACTGCGTATAGATAAGGTCATTTTTGGGCATGACCGTCTTTTTAACGTCAAGCGTGAGTGTTACAGTATCTGTAAACACCTCTTCCTTTATCGTACAGGTGACGGTGATTTTAAATTCATGCTTTCCCGCCTTTATGCGTGCGGGAAGGTTTACTGTCACCCATACGGTATTTACGTTTGACACCTCGCAAAGCATTTCGGTGTCTTCTCTTATCGGGTATAAAACGTCGGGATAAAGCCCCGGTGTTTTTGACAAAAAGTAATCGTCCATACCCTCGTACGCCGCATAGCGCACGGGCACGTGACCCACCTCGTAAAGCTCGGTGTACTTTTTGAACTCATCGTTTACTTCAAAGGTCGCGTAAGTCTTTGTGCGCTTTTCGGTCACGTTTTTTATAGCAAGCTGAAAGGAAACGCGCTCGCCCTTTGCGCATTTGAGCGAGGTTATCTCCTCTATACCGTGAAAATCGTCATGTAAAAATACTTTTTTTATTGATGATATTGCTTTTATCTCAATCATAATTTTTCTCCTCTTATACACCGCTAATTTTTAAAAGATACGTACTGTCAAGCGGCATTTTAATATATGCCGAAAATTCAGTTGAAGTAAATATCTCCTCGCGGACAAGTTCGCAGTCATGATCGTTATCGAGAACGTAATATTCAAGCTTTACACTGTTTTTATTATTTACGTTTTTAAACTCGACCTTAACCGTCTTTTCAGGTGCACTGTCGTCATCGTTATAGTAAGAAATCATAACGTTCTGCTCGGCGCCTGCAGCGGCTGCCGCCCACACGTCATCGCTTTCACGCTCGATTTCTACGGTATTATCCAATTTATACAGCTGATTGAACATATAGAAGGGATAATAACCTTTAAGACATTCAAAAACAAAATCGGTACAGAACATACTGTTCATTCCGCAGGGGCGCGCATCGTAAAACATGAGATTATCAAGAGATTCGTAAAGCGACATACACATGGTCGATGCGATAAATGCCGAGCCTTTAAGCGATTTTTCCATTTTGAGCGAGTATATCCACTCCTCACCATGCCAACCCTTTACGTAGTTCCACTCGTTGAGAATACTTTCTGTGTCACGAAAGCCGTATTTATCAAGAAGCTCTCTTGCAAGGCGGATTTTATCACGTATCTTCTCAACCGTTGCAGAATAGACGTGCCACGAGAAAAAGTCGGGTTTTATATTATTGTCTTTAAGTGCTGTAAAAAATCCGTCAAGCCACTCCTCTTTAAGACCCGCGCAGGCAGGACCGCCGATTTTAAGGTGCGGAAAGCATGCCTTTAAGTGCTTATACGCTATGCAGTAAAGCTCATAGAATTCCTTTGCAGTACCGCCCCAGCAACGCTTGTGTGTGCTGTCGTCGGCATCGAGGTCAGGCTCATTCCATATCTCCCAGTACTCAATATCCATATTGTAGCCGTCTGCCCAGCCCTCTGTATAGTGACGGATTATGTGCTCACATACCACCGCCCACTTATTAAAATCAACAGGCGGAAGTGTGTTGTACTTTTTAGACCAATGCTCAATTTTTGAGCCGAGACGGTAATAGACTTTGGCACCGCCCGCTTGGATCATGCGCATATACTCGTCGGTAAGCGCAAAATCGTAAGACGCAGGGTCGGTCGCGTCCTTTGTCCAGTCGGTAAAAATCATATTTACGTCAACTATATGCTCACCGCCGTAGGTTGCAAAAAACGAAGCATCGTGCGTCCTTGCATATGGAATCCCTGCCGCCTTATACGGCTCGATATTGGTAATACGTTGGTCAGATGCAAATTTATATACAGGTCCGTTGTTGACACTGTGCATCGGCTTTACCTTGCCGAGCTTTTTAGAAAAATCGACTTTTATAACGTCCATTGTTCCGATCCTTTCAGATATATCTATTTTTTGAACACGTATTTTGCAGCGCCAGTCTTTTCATCGTAGGACAGCATTTCAAAGCTGCAGCCTGCAATTTTTGCAAGCCCGTCCATAACGACTGTGGTACTGTATTTAAGCCACGCAAATACCTCAAGCCCGTTCTCGTTTAAAAACTTCACCGCAGGGCACTCGCTCACGGTAACTGTAAGCGAATTTTCGGTAAGCTCGGTCTTTACGTTTTCAGGGCAACCCTCTTTTTTATAATCCTCAACTATTTTCTTTTCGATAGTTGCAAGATTTACATCCTTCATAAGAGGCACAAGAACGTTTTTTACGTAGCGGGACAGTACACCGCGCACTGCCTCCTCTCCGTGCGTTTCACCCACGTAGTTAAGACTGCGGTTAAGGCTTGAGTGAAAGCCGGGGTGGAAGTAGACGTTATCCGACGCGCGTCTTTCCATAACCTCAGTATCCTCATCAATGATCACCCTGCCGTCAAACACCTTGGGATCGTAAATAAGTATCGAACAGCCCGCCTTATCAGTATTCTGAAAATCGTAGATATAGCAAAGCCCCACCTTTTCGCAGGCGGCGCGGTAGCTGTCGCAATGCAGACAGTAATCACGGAAAGGTACAAGCCCAATACTTTTCTGCAGGTCGATAAGTCTGCCCTTTGAAGGACAGTGATGCATACACAGCTTGAAAAAGCCGCGCTTTTGGTTAAGATACATGGAAAAGTCCGCCGCCTCTTCATTGAGCGTGCCCGACCAGTATGTAAAACAGCCGCGAATACCCTCCTTCTGTACGAAATTGATAAGTGGACTGCCGCCGCCGGGTTTGAATATCTTTAACCAATAGCGGTCTATCTCATCGCGTCCGTAGTTTTCTTCAAGATAGCAAAACAGTTCGCTGTATGCGGGAATAAAATCAGTACAGGATATCATTTCAACATCTCCTTTAACAGTTCGCCTGCGCCTGAAATAAGCTTGTCGGTAACGTCGGCGCAGTACTGTGACGAGCGCGCCTCATATCCGCCCTCCAAAAACGCCTCTTTTGTGGGAAAATACCCCTCGTAGCCGTTTATAAGTCCGCAGGGCATTATAAGACCCCAGCCCCCGTTTTGTTTTATTCTGACACCGATATCGGTAAACGGCTCACCGGGCAGTCCCACAAGCGCGACAGGTCCTAATTTAAGACCTGTAAGGTTTAAATCAAACTTCTCGGGCCCGCCGTCAAGCCTGCACATACGAAGCGCCTCGGCAACAACCGTTGTAAGCTCCATTGCCTCGTAAGGAATAAGATCCTCGCGGCCCTCGTCGTGAAGCTTTTTGTATTCATATGCACGGGGCAGGTCGCTTTGTTTCGGAAGGTTTGCGCTAACGGATACCGTTTTATGCAAAATTTTAACCTCATCGACAGGCGTATACTCCACCTTATCGTACACCTGAAGTATTGCTCCCGCAAGCGCGCGTCCTACAAAGCGGGAGTGACCCGCGCTTTTCATTTCGTTATCAAAGCTTATCTCGGTATCGTTCATGTCGCTGGGCGTGGGGTTGATATGGGTACTGCCCACATCCCCCTGCGCGCCGTTGATATAGATACATTTGGTGCCGTCAAGCGCCTTTTCAACCGTTGCTCTCGTCCACGCTATCCAGTCGGCGCTTATCATGTCACCGCCCACGGTATCTGCGTGGATTCCGTAGTTAAGTATCACAACGCTACCCTCGCCCTCGCGGTCAAAGCGAAGTATATTGACCCTCTGATCAAGCTCGCCGATGGGAAAGGCGATATCGGGATCGTTTATCGGCGGGCAGGTCATGGTAGTGCCGTCTTTCATACGGTAACGGCGGATATACGCTATTCTGTCGGGCGCGGTCGTTACCGCATAGCCCATGCGGGTATCAAGCATATTTTCAAGCGCCGAGCCTGCAACCTTACAAAGCTGATCTTTTAAAAACCTGGAATATTTTTCGATCGCCTGTTCGTCCGCTTCAAAAAAGTCACCGTTTCGTAAAAGCGGCGCGGTATGGGTGTGAGTGGCGCTGAGGAAAATGTTTTGAGCAGGAACACCCGTCTTTTGCGATATTGCCCCGCGGTAGCGGTCGGCAATTTCGGTAAAAATAAGACAGTTGTCAACACTGATTATAAGAACGGGTGTGTCACCTGTCGAAATTGCAAGGCACTGCGCCATGATATTATCTAAAAAGCCCTTTGCAAAGCGTGGCACGTAATAGCCCGAAATACCGATGCCGAGCTCGGAATTTATGTTTATTTCAGCATAGCCTGTTTTCATATAATTTCACCTCGGAATATAACTTTTTTAAGGTTAAGAGCATCGTCAAGAAATACAAGGTCTGCATTTTTGCCGACTTCAACCGAACCGACGCTGTCGTACACACCTATAGCCTTTGCAGGTGTTGCCGATGCCATTTTAAAGAGGTCGGTCACTCCCGCGCCCGTGTGCACGGCAAAATTATACACCGCCCTGTCCATAGTAAGACGCGAGCCCGAAAGCTGTTCAAGCTCGTTATAGTTAAGGTCGGGAGTGTGGCGGAAATGGTCGGCAGGATAGTCGCTTGGGTCATAGTCGCATACCGTACAGTCGGTGACAAGCGCGATACGGTCAGCGCCCGCAAACTGATATACAAGCTTCAGGTTTGACGGCTTTACGTGTATACCCCGACTGTCACAGATAAGCTCGCAGATAAGTTCAGGTGATATAAGACAGCCTACTGCGGCAGTATCCTGCGCCGTACCCGTTATCTCCCACGAATCGTCTCCCATATGACAGCCCATCGCATCGTAAAGATGAGTGGCGATAGTCGCGCCCTTTTTGACCGCTTGTGTTATCTGCATGGGCGAGGCATTGGTGTGGCCGATGGCGGCTGTAACTCCCTTTTCCTTTAAAAAGTCACCGAAACTGCCGTCCTTATCCATTTCGGGCGCATACATCCACTGCGCTATTTTACCGCGGCATGCCTCGTAAAGCGGGATATACTCGTTGGCGTCAGGACCTTTTCTTGCAAAGGCGGAGGATTTTGCACCGCGCTTTGGGTTTATAAACGGACCCTCAAAGGCAACGGCACAGACGTTAGGCAAAAGTCCTGCGTCCAGCTTTTGCTGTACGTTTTTTGTTTTTTGCAAAAGTGACTGCGGTGTCTGTCCGTAGCTCATTGTCGCAACCATGGTGGTGCTTCCGTGCAAAAGGTGATGTCTTGCCACCTTTTCGGGATCTGTCTCCCACCTGTTTGCGCCGCCGTCACCGTGGATATGTATATCGACAAAGCCGGGGCCGACGTACATCCCCTGCGCATCGATTATTTGCGCGCCATCTGTTGATATTCCCTGCCCTACGGCGTATATTTTTTTATCTTTTATCAAAACCGTAGCATCCGACAGGATTTTGTCGGGAAGCACAGCCCTTGCATTGATGATAGCAATCATATTGCCGCTCCTTTTAAACAGTCATGCATTTTATTCCGTTAAGGATGATATAATTTATCTTCCAGGAGTATCCCGCCTCTGTCGATATTTTAAGGCGGATGCTTTCTCCCTCGTCTATAATGACGGGTACAGTCTTACACTGATACTCCCCTTTTTTCGTGATGTCGCACTTTGGCGCAAGTCCGTTTACTGCACGAAGTACAGTCATGCTGTCCTCATTTTCGTCGCCCGACACCACAAACAGCTCGTACTGTCCGCGCGGCGCCTCGATAACAAACTCGGCATCCCCCTGCCCGCTTGCAAAGTCACAGCGAAGACCGTCAGGACCGTCACGGGTGATGATTTTCACGTCACCCTTAAAGCCGTAGCCCTGATAATCGGTAAACTGCAGGTTATCATCACCGACAGGCAAAAAGCCCATAAGCTCAACCGGTCTTTTCTCGGCGCAGTTTGTCTGTCTTGGCATCACGTCACTGTAGCGTTTTACGGCATTATTTGTAAAATCAAACTTATACATTGTCTGATTGGGTATACGCAGGTTGCCGAAATACCAGTCACGCATCTCACGGTCAACTGCCATATGATACCTCGCCTCGCTGTCCTCACCGAGATAAATTGTGCGCTTGGTATAGGTCATGCGTGAGAGTATCTGCTCATTATAGCAGTCATCCTCTGCGTATTCGGTGATAACGTCGGCGGTTTTTGAAATAACGTAAGTTTTACCCGCCTCGGTATCAAATTCGATTATATTATTATCACGCCAAAAATCCGCGCCGAATACCGAATATTCTTCCGTAAGATATGGCGAGCATACGCACGCTTTACCGCCGCGTTTGCTGTGTACCTTTATAAATTCAAGCTGTCCTTTACAAAGCGATGCCGATATTTCAAAAGCACCGCGGGCAAGCAGATTATCAAAGCGTACGTCACGCCACGCATCGTACTGCGCGTAAAGGTCGTGGTAATGCTGATGAGCACGTCCCTGTCTTATTGAGCGTGCATGCTCGGGTGAGCCGTCGGGAAGCGCGGGAAAGACCCTTATAAGACCGCCGACAGAATTTAACAGCATTTCATTTGTTGCCGCAAGCATTTCCCCCGTAAACTCCATCATGCAGGGGTAGTAAAGCGGCTGGCGGACGGTAAGGCAGTAGTTTACAAATCTATCGGTCTTTTCCGCGGTAAGTCCGTTTGTGCGGAGCATGTGGTCGATACCGCGCTCGTATAAAAGCCTGAGCGCCGTCTGACCGCGTCCCAGACGCGCCGCAACAGCCGCAATCCAGCTGCCGCCGAAGACGCCTATTTCCGCGTTGTCTTCAAGAAAATCGACCGTGTTTGATACTGTCTCCCACGCCTTTTTATCGTTATCAAGGTCAAATTCGCCTATCGGAAAAACGGGCATAAGCATGCTTGGATGGCGAAGCCACATATTATCGGGCGCGTCGGCGGAGTCTTTAAGATGCACTCCGTAAGTACCGTTTTCACTGAGGGCATAGGGCGCCATGTTGTTCATTATTTCAACGCACCTTTCACGGCAGTCAAAATCACGTCCTAAAATATCTGCCGCCTCAAGCGTGAATTTAAAGAGATATTTGACGCTTGCGACGGTTATCGTGCTGTCATGGGTAAGAGGGCCCTGTTCGGGCGAAATGTCGGGAAAGACCGAATAGTAACCGCGCTCGCTGTCGTATTTAAAAAGTCCGCAGTAAAACTCACAAAGTCCCGTAAAGACGGGGAATGCGTCCTTTTCAAGATACTCCTTATCAAGCGTGTACTCGTAGATATACCAAAGATACTGCGCGCACCACGGCCACACGCAGTAGTAAAAATTATACGGATAGTCACCCGCGATGCCCGAAAGCGCGTGAATGTCGCCCGCGCTCTTTTTTGCAAGGTCAACGTAGGTTAAAAGACCGTCGGAAAATACCCTTGCAAGCTCAATGCGGTTGCTTGAAAAGACGCCCGCGAATGCCGCCTGAATATTTACGTCCCAGTACCACATACTGCCCCACAGCGACGGATGGCGGATATCCCACAGTCCGTTAAGACCGCATGCGTGATGCTTCATTATACCGTCTTTACCGCTTGAGCAGTCAAGCGCGTACTGATTTATGACGTACACTCTTTCAAGAAATTTATCGGGAAGGGTAACAGACGAGCGCGCAAAAAAGCCGTCCCAATACTCCTTATGCTTTAAAAGCATATCGGGAAGGTCCTTTTCAAAGCGGTCTATCTGATTTATACCCTCGCCTTGTGTGTCCTTATATCTGAAATCGGTAAACACCGCGGTGAGAATATAAAAATCCTTATCCGCGGAATCTATAACAATTTTATTGCCGTCAAGATGTCCAAAAGCACCCGCAAGGCGCACTACACCGCTGAATACAAAGGTCTTTTTGCCGAGCATTCGGGTCACGGTATAGCAAAAGGTGGTATTATTACACTCTTTATACTCGATTTTCGGCATTTCAAGACTGCGCTGCGGTGTCATTTCAAGCGTAAGAGAGGTTAAAAGCCCGCTTTCTGTCTGCCTGATATGATTTATCACACAGTCCTCACGCGCAACAACGGTATCAACAAAAAGCCCGCTGTCACCTTTTTTAAGAGAGAGTACCGTCTTTGCATCGTTTGTAAAAAGAGTCAGGGTATGCTCGCAGTTTTCAAGCTTATCTGAAAATGAAAAGCGCATATCCCCCGTTTTAGGATAGCTTCCGTCAAAGCCTGCGGTGGTAGTTTCAAGGTCGTTTACCGCGCTTCTTTCGGGTCGGTAATTTGCGTACGGCTCGCCGCCTTGCGGAGTATTGTCTATTGCTCTTTGCAAGCGTCTTTTATGCGCGCCGCCCTTATCCTCGCACGCGGGAGACGCCAGAAGCATGTCGGAGGGCAACACGTTTTCGGCGATATTATAATACACCTCGTAATGATTCATCGGAATATTCAGCGTATTTTTTTCATAATACACCATCGCGCCGAAGCATCCGTTACCGAGCGGCAGGGCATTATCCCAATGATTGTCGGTGTTTTTAAAAACTATAGTATGCTTCATGGCTTAGTCAATTACAGGTATCTCAAGCGCTGTACCGCCAAGCGTAGCCGACTTATGCGCAATAAGTCCGGGAATCGTCATCTGTATTCCCATATCAACGTCAATGGGAGGCTTTGTATCTTCAATTATACATTTTACAAAGTCCTTAAGCATTACAAGGTCGGCACCGCCGTGACCCTTGTTTATATCAGCACCGGGAAAGCCGATGGTTACAGGCATTTCAACCTTGTTTTTTGTAAGAGAGCTGTCAAGCTCGGGTATTCTTGCATAGGTGTGCTTTTCCTTGAGCACCTTGCTTCTGTCAGTTTCAAGCATGCCTCTTGTGCCGTAAATGCTGTAGTTGTGGTCAAAGCCCACGTATGCGCCAAAGCCGATAAATATCTTTATCGCCGCGCCCTTTTCGGTCTTGAATATGGCAACTGCGTTTTCGGGGCCCGTCTTGTAGGGGTCGTATTTTACGTCAGGCTCTATGCAGGAAACTGACACGCATCTGTCGTTCATTATGTAAAGGAGGGGACCAAGCTCATGTGTAAGATAGTGGATGGCGGGGTTAAAGGTACGCCAATGGCTTTCATCAAGGGGTTTGAACTGGTTGGGGTATACCGAGTGAAGATACTCTGCCTCGGCAAAAACGACCTCACCAAGTCTTCCCTCGTCAAACATGCGCTTCCATGCCTGTATAAACGCCCAGTAACAACAGTTTTCACCGCACATGTATTTGAGTTCGGGATGAGCTTTTACGATAGCCTTCAGTTCCTTTGCCTCTTCGATAGAGTTTACTGCGGGAATCTCACTTATAACGTGCTTACCTGCCTCCATTGCCATTTTAACGTAAGGCACGTGGAAAATAGCGTCGGTTGCGATATATATAGCATCAATATCGGACGCCATTATATCCTCGGCATTGTCAAAGCAGAGTATGTCGTCTATCATACCCTCTTTTGTATAAAAGGCTTTTGCCGCCTCAAGTTTTTCGGGATTTTTATCACATATCGCGCGAATTTTTATGGTCGGCTCGTTTATTGCAAGGCTTACTACCTCCTGACCTCTGCCAAGACCGATAACACCAAGCTTTACAAATTCCTTTTTCATGAAAATTCCTCCTCTATTAAAGCTGTTTTCATTGTACTTTAGTTTAATAAATTATTCAAGCGTTTTTATTAATTATTTTAAATAAAAAAGGACACTTCCGTATCCGAAAGTGTCCCGTTGGGTCATACGTAAAGAATGCTATCGTTTGATCACTTCTTCATAAAGTACAAGTTCTGACGTATAGCTCGAACCAAGAGATATAGTAATCGGCGTTTTGCCGTCTGTTTCAAAGCTGTCTCCCGTGTTGTCAAGCGTTACGCGGTACTTTTTGCCTGCGGCAGTGCCCTTTAATTTTACGGTGAGTTCCTTTTGTCCTTTAAGTGCAAATGCAGTAAGCGCGCCCTTTCCGTTATTATTTATTTCAATGACAACGGTCTCTTTTGCCTCAGGAGTGTGGTGATAAATTTTACAACCGTTAAGAATAGGACGGATAAACTCTTTATACACCTTAACGCTGTGACGGACAAAGTCCATCTGCGCAGGGTTTATCAAAGCCGTCGCGGGAGATATTACGTTGAGCGACATGTGACCAAGCATTGTATTACGCATATGCGCATCAATACTTCCCGTCCTATGACACTCCATACCTGCAAAAAGCCTGTCGACACGCTCAGGCGGAAGCGCCATTGTCATTCCGTTTGTGATAGCAACCGAGCGCGGCATTTTCTGCCAGTCGGACACCCACGTATGATTAAACGCCTTCATCATGCCAAGGTCGGTGCGTCCGCCGCCGCCCGCGCAGTTTTCAAATACCACGTCGGGAAAACGTTCTTTAAGACGGCGATACATACCGTACACCGCATCACAGTTACGCTGTGCAAGGCACTCTTTTACACCCGTACCACAATCGCCCATATTAAACACTGAATCAATAGTGATATTATAATCAACACGCAATAAATCAATGTTATACTCGGTAATAATACGCGCAAGTTCATCTTCTGCCCACTTTGCAATTTCGGGGTCTGCCATATTTATCATACCGCGTGCGGCTTCTCCGTAGATGTTTTTTGCACGCCATCCAGGATGCTTTTCATAATTTTCGCAATATATTCCAAGGCGCTCTATCTCTACCCATAAAGCGAATTTCATTCCTTTTTTATGGCAATAGTCTGAAATTTCCTTTATGCCACGCGGATATCGGTCGGGATGGGGTACGTTGGCTCCGTTATATCTTGACCATTTCTTTTCCTCTCCGGGAGGATTTTGCCAACCTGCGTCAATAATAAATACCTCGCCGCCCATCATTGCAAACTGATCGATAAACGCCTTGCTTGTCTCAACTGACATATCATGCTCTGCACCCATACCGCAACCGATAAGACAGGGAGACGGGAGAGTCAGAACGGAACGTCGGATATGGTCGTGCATACTGTTTACAGCATCGTCCATACCGCCCGCAACCGCGCCGATATGCACCTCGGAGAGCGAATAACTTTCATCAGGCGCAAGCACAAGCAACGGGCTATAGCCTGTAACCTCTGCAAAAAAGGCAAGATGGTCCTTGCACGCGCCACCGTGTTCGATAGCATCACGCTGACGGTTAAGGTCAATACCGAATCGACAGCCCCCACTCCAACCAATCTGACAAAACCACGTTATGCCCGTCGTTTCATTACTTATAAAAACAAGCGGATGACGGTATCTGTTACGGTGAAAGCGGGTATCTATCGCCATAAAACCTTCCTGCAGTTGCTTTTTACAAAACTGACCTTCTTTGCCCCATTCGTCACGGTCAAAACAACTTACGGTATAACTGTTTTCTCCGTCAATTGCAAGCATCGTTTCCAGACCGCCGCCAAACAGTACCATACGGCTGATATTAAGTGGCTGTGACGACAGGTTTTCAAGTTCAAGCCAACGTGTAAACATCGCGCTGCCGTCAAGCAAGGTATGTACTTTTATACGAAGAGGAACAATACGGCTGTCAAGCGTTAAGGTCGCGCGTATGTTTTCCTCGCTTTTTTCTGTGGTAAAGTCAACAAATTCAAGATCAAAAGACACGCACTGACCGTTAACGTCAATATTAAATACAAACGGCTCTGAAAAATCTGTCGGTTTTATACGGGTAGCGCAGTTTGACAGTACGTTCAACGGATAGCCCGCAGTATTCCAACCGCCCGAAACTAGCGCGCCGTTTGAAAGCACCTCTTCATAAACTGTAAGTCCGCTTCGGTAACAGAATACAGGATTTTCTCCTGCTTGATAGTAAACGTCAAAAAATTCTTTCATTGTAATCCTCCATTATAAAAACAAACAGGTTCCCGCCACGCAGATGATAAGTCCGAAAATCATCTGCTTTGTTGGTCTTTCTTTCAATGCAAGCCATCCCGCAAGCGCCGTAAATACAATACTTCCGCCCGTAACTATGGGATAAAGCACCGTTGCGGGAAGCTTTGATGCGCCGTTTAGCTGAAGCATATATGACAGTCCGCTTACAAGCGCCGAACCTGCAAGCAGCAACGTAGACTTAACGCCTGATTTTTGCCTCGGCACAGAATTACCGCCCTTTACACTGTAAGCAATCAAAATTCCGCCGCAAACGAACACCTTTACAAGTGACGTCAGAATAACGTACGCCGATGACGAAACCGCCATATCACTTATCTGATGCTCTTTTGAAATGACACTTACAAAACCGTTAAGTAAAAATATCGACGCACACATAACGATAATTTTAGGAGATAATTTCTTGCCGCCCGCATGAATTACAAACGCCGCGCCTATAATGAGCGCAAGTCCTGCCATGCGTAAAAGTGAAAATTTTTCATTTAAAAACAACAATCCCCACAAATACGGCACGACCATTCCGCCTGTCATAAGAAAAAACGAATAATACGCCGTATTTCCCTCTGCCAAAACCTTAAAACCTATCAGTGTATACAAAATCGCAAGCGACGTCATAACAAGCGCAAGAATTGCAGAAAACCACGTAAATTCAAACCGACATCCGTTTATAAAAAAGAATATCACAACGGAGAACAGACCGATAAAAAAGTTAAACCGAAAAACCTTTACAGGCGTTGTACCCTCCGCTTTCTGATACAGCCTTGCTATCAGAAAATCAACGGCAAGCAACACCGCAGATAAAATAACAAAAATATATTCCTTCATTTTTCTCTCCCTTTCAAATATGATTGTATCACGTAAACTTACGTATTTCTATTGCAATTTCACCAATAAATATGATATAATCACCAAAAATGGCAGGAGAAAGCAGTATGCATAAAAACAACGTTCAGTTTTGCGGAATACAGCCGTTTGATTTATCCGTATCACATATAACGGGAGTTATAAAAGAACGGCCCGAATCACACATTCATGACAAATGCGAAATCTACGTCAATTTGTCGGGAAACGTTTCCTTTATGGTAGAGGGGCATCTGTACCCCGTAAAACGCGGCAGCATTATAATCACACGGCCGCTTGAATATCACCACTGTATTTATCACGATTTTTCACCGCATGAGCATTTCTGGATACTGTTTGACTGCGCGGGAAACGAGGCGCTGCTCGACCCCTTTTTCAAGCGCCCTGCAGGAACGGATAATCTTATTGATCTGTCAAAGCAAAACACTGAAATACTGTTTGATCTATGCCACACGCTAGCTCATGAAAAGAACCTACCGCATTTTGAATACTACCGTTGTTTTTTTGATTTAATTTCACTTTTATCAATGAGCGAGACCCAAGCCGATCAGGGTAAAAGCCTGCCGTCAGAGCTTATTTGCGCACTTGATACAATAAACGAAAGCTTTTCCTCTCCGATAAATATTGAAAGGCTGGCACAGGGCTGTTTTATAAGCGTCAATACGCTTGAACGGATGTTCAAAAACCACCTGGGTGTCACACCGACCGAGTATATACGTAAAAAACGCCTGTCACACGGCGCAAAACTGTTACAGCAAGGACATCCCGTTTCCTACGTTGCGGGCGAATGCGGATTTAACGACGTTTCACAGTTTATCACGCTTTTTAAAAAAGAGTTTTCACAAACTCCGCTTCAATATAAAAAGACACTCTGATGTGACTTTCAAAAAAGAGTGCAGATTTCGTGAACTCGCGCTCGTCGGCGTACAATGGTACGGTAGAGAGCGAGTTCGCGGAAAGTGAAGAAATCCCATGAAAACGTTAGTGTTTTCATGGGATGTTTTAT
>JAZPZR010000242.1:0-3265 GCA_045544795.1 Eubacteriales bacterium | reverse complement strand
TTTGTTACCGTCAAAGTAGTTTACAAGAACTGTGTAGCAGCCGCTGTTTGCAAGTGTATACTCGCTCTCGTCTGCGGGTGTCAGGTAGCATGCGCGTGCAATTGCTTTTTCACAGTAATCGGTCCACGATGTAACCTCAACCGCCCCTTCGCCGTTGTACGCAAGGTATAATTTATTAACCTTTACACCGTTTGTTGAAAGTTTTATCTTACCGTCAGCATAGGTAACGTCGGGCACACCGCCGTTTTGTTCTACTTTTACGGTATAGACCTTATCGACAAGTCTGTCGCCCTGCTTATAGTTTACTACAAAGCGGTAATATCCTGCTTTATTAAGAAGATATGTATCACCGTCTTTTACGCTAAAGTCTGCCTCGGTAAGCACGCTTCTGTCAAAGCCTGCGTATGCGGTTTCGGTTTCACCGATATAGCCGTAGTACAGTTTATTTACGTCCGCGCCGTCGGTATCGATTACCGCATAGTTACCGTCAACAGTAACTGTGGGAACCGAAACGTCCTGTCCCCCCGATTCAAAAGTAAATACTCTGTCAACAGACTTTCCGTTATCGTCGGTATAGTTTACAACAAAACGGTAGTAGCCTGCCTTTTCAAGCAGATACTTATCGTCAGCCTTCGGATCAAACTCAGAAGTAAAGGTATCACCGCACTGCGCTTTAAAGTCGTTAAACCACTTGTATTCGGTATTCTCCGTGCCTATGTATCCCCAGTATACGCGTCTTGTGCCGTCGCCTGCAAGTGTTGCCGACGTATTCTCGCTTGAAACTGAAGGTACCTCGAGTGCAGGAATAACCATCCACTCGTCAATATTATCAATTGGTTTTTCGCCGTCTGCGTCCTCAAAATATGCTCCGCAGATGTCACACATGTAGAAGTCTTTTCTGCCGTTACCCTCGTAGGTCGGATCCTGACCCTCAACGTAGATTATGTTATGCTCGGGCGCAGGCTCGGTAAACGTAATCGTAACAGGCTCGCTGTAGACCCTGTAAGTGCTTCCGCCTTCGGTCGTAATATCGGAATAATAAACCGCGGTCAATTCTCCTGTCTGCTTTGAGGTCAGGCTGTCTTCCGCGCTTACAAGCATCGGTCCGCTGATACGGAGTATGTTACACTTCATCTTCTCTGAACCGATGATCCTGTGAACCGTCTGCTGCAGATCGATAGGCTGACCTGCCTCAAGAGTCTGATCCTCTGCCTCTATATAGTAATGATAATCATCCGTGTTATTCGGCTGATCGGTAAGTACACCGACAGCGCCCATATCCGTAAGGAGAGTCTTGTCAAGCGTTGCCTGTCCGTTTGTAATAGAGTGACTGTTTACAAAACCGCGCGCCGACATCTGATAATAGAATGACTCTGTAGCATAGCTGTTGTAGTGATAGAAAAGTGATTGATAGTTTACAGGAACAATATTTGTAAGGAAGTTGGTTATTGCCTCAAGATCGTTTGATGCAGAGGTGAGCAGGTTCTGATAATTGCCTGCGGTAAAGGAAATTCCGTCAGAAACGATATCTGTCGAATGGTTCCATTTATTAATAGAATCATATGCCAGGAAGAATACGACCCTGTCATTAAAATCATACTCATCCACAAGCTTGCAGAATGCCTCGATAGCGGCATCTGTTTTTGCGTTTATATGACAGTAGAAGACCAGATCGGAGTCCTTGAACTCTTCAAACACCTCGTCAAGCCTCGGCACCTCGGAAATCTTATCCTCTCCGTATGAAGCCTTTTCATCGACCACAAGTGCGTTAAGCTCATCCCATGTCATTTCGAGGTTGTTACCTGTGCCGTTTGTTGTACGGTCAACGGTAGCATCGTGCATAAGGAACACCACGCCGTCAGTAGAAATACGGATATCCGTCTCTACTGCCTGAGCACCGTAAACGTCCTCTGCCTCATGGAATGCCATAATTGTATTTTCGGGAGTATCAATATGCGCACCGCGATGTGCGATAATTATCGGCTGGCCGCTGACCGTAGGAGTGGTAATGCTCTCGTATACATCATAGATAGTTGACGCGCTGTCAGCAATAACGCCTGTGTAGCCGTTGGCAATAGCTGTGTAAACGCCTGCTTTGTTTTCAGCAAAGCTCCAGGTTGCTATCTGACGTACGTTGAAATAGGTAACCGTCTTTTCGTCAATGGGAGCTCTTGAAATTGCAACAAATGACATATTGTCGTTTACAAGCGCGCGTGCATTTGTTCTCTTTTCGTCTGTATCAAGACTGTCAAATATCAGCGCACCGCGAACAGAGCCGTATGCCATTCTTACGTCTTTAACAAGCGCGGCATTTTCGCTGTCTGCCACAACAAATGCATCAATAATTCCGTAAGTCTTAAAAAAGCTTTGCAGAGCCGTTGCTTCAGCCTGCGAATCGATAACAAAGGCAGGAATAATAACCGCACTGCAGTTTTTCATAAATTCATCTGCCGTAGCGATTTTATTTCCCGATTCGTCAAGCACGTTCATCTGCTCGTCAATTTCCATAAAGGCTATTGCGGGAGTTTTACCTGAGCCTGCAGGAAGCGCAGAGGTAACCTTCTCAATAGCTACAGGCGGATTTACAATACCGCTTACAGGCTCATAAATATCCGCAACGCCTGTAGAACGCTCCGCCATTCTGTCTTCGCCGCGGGACACCGTAACGTTATCGATCCAAAATGCACTTGTCGTTCCGCTGCTAAGCATCATACCAACCGAACCCGAAAGGTGCGCATCGGGAATATTTGAAATTGCCATCTGCTTTGTATATTCACCAAGCTTACCGTCCGAACCGTATCTTGCAGTCCAAAGCTCTGACGAGTTGCCGTTAACGATGACTTTCATGCGGAATACCTCATCCTTCACGGGAGGATCTACCGCTATAATACCCGTGTTAGTGCCTGAAACGTTATTTGCCCAGCTGCCCTTTGCCGTAAAGCCGTTAAGGGACACCTTGTTTTTATTGGAAATAGCAATACCTGCCTTCTGCGCAGACGTTCCGCTGACAGCACGGTACAAAAGACCTTGCCAGCCTTTGCTTGTTTTAATACAGTAGTCAGCTTCGACCGTATAGTCTGTCCAGTTCAGACCTGTTTCAAAATAGAGCGTGTCATAGTCCGAATTAGCGGTGCTTGCATCAAGATAAAGTCTGCCGTCCTTGATATATGCCGATGTATTTGTTGCATTTTGCTGAAAATAGATTCCTGTAGAAGCATTGCTTCCGCTTGTAAGCGTTACGTCGCCATACGAATCAAAATTCTCC
>JAZPZR010000241.1:0-10982 GCA_045544795.1 Eubacteriales bacterium | reverse complement strand
CGTTCACCGCGACGGCAAAAAATATTCGCTCCATTTTGAAAAGGGACAGAATATCGGCGGGCTTAAAGAGGAGGAGACTACCCGCAAAAAAACGGGTACTCTCACACGCTGGCGCCCCGATATTGATGTTTTTACCGATATAAATATCGAGCGTGAGTATTTTGACGATATACTCAAAAAGCAGGCAATCGTAAACGCGGGCGTTACCTTTGTATATAAGTTTGAGACGGAAAACGGCTTTGAAACAAACGAGTACCGTTACGAAAACGGTATAAACGACTATGTGAGCGAGCTTATAGGTGAGGATGCCATAACTGCGCCTGTTATGTGGAATGCGGAGCGCCGCGGCCGTGACCGCGCAGACAAGCCCGAATATAAGGTAAAGCTTTCGGCTTGCTTTGCATTTTCCAACAGGGTAAACGTTATTGAATACTATCATAACTCAAGCTTTCTTGAGCACGGCGGTGCACCTGACAAGGCGCTTCGTTCTGCTTTTGTTGCCGAGCTTGACGCTTATCTCAAGGCGGAGGGTAAGTACAATAAAAACGAGTCAAAGATAACCTTCCAGGATATTGCGGACTGCCTTGTGTACGTGTCAAACTGCTTTTCAACGCAGACAAGCTACGAAAATCAGACTAAAAAGAGTATAACCAACAAGTTTATACAGGAATGTACCACCGAATTTCTGCGTGAAAACCTTAAGATCTATCTTATTGAGAACAAGCTTGAGGCGGGAAAAATTGCGGCGCAGGTGCTTATAAACAAGCGTGCGCGTGAGAAGAGTGAGCGCGAGCGTATCAATATCAAAAAGACACTTTCGGGCACTATTGATATCACCAACCGTATACAGAAGTTTGTTGACTGCGAAACGAAGGACGTTTCAAAGCGCGAGCTTTATATAGTTGAGGGTGATTCGGCTCTCGGCTCATGTAAGCAGGGACGCGACTCCTATTTTCAGGCTATCATGCCGGTGCGCGGAAAGATACTCAACTGCTTAAAGGCGGAGTATGATAAAATTTTCAAGAGTGAAATTATCGTTGACCTGCTCAAGATATTCGGCTGCGGTGTTGAGATAAAAAATAAAAACACCAAGGACCTTCAGGCTTTTGATATAAACAATCTGCGTTGGAATAAAATAATAATCTGTACCGACGCCGACGTCGACGGTTTCCAGATAAGAACGCTTATTCTTACCATGCTTTACAGACTTACCCCAACTCTTATTGAAGAGGGCTACGTATATATTGCCGAGTCACCGCTGTTTGAAATAACGGTACAGGGCAAAGACCAGCCGCTTTTTGCGTATACCGATGCACAAAAAGATGAAATTGTAGAAAAGCAGAAGGGTAAAAAATGCACCGTCATGCGTTCAAAGGGTCTTGGTGAAAACGAGCCTGACATGATGTGGCTTACCACCATGAGCCCCGAAACAAGACGTCTTATAAAGGTGACACCCGACGATGCAAAGGCTACCTCGGAGATGTTTGATATTTTGCTTGGCGATAATCTTGCGGGCAGAAAGGATTATATATCGGAAAACGGTTACAAGTACCTTGACGATGTGGATTTATCATAATGGCTAAAAAGAAAAAGGCTGAAAGAAAAGAATATAAAGAGTGCGCGCCGATACCGCTCGGTATAGTTGAAACGCTTGAGACAAACTATATGCCCTATGCGATGAGCGTTATCATGTCGCGCGCCATTCCTGAGATAGACGGCCTCAAGCCGTCGCACAGAAAACTGCTCTATACCATGTACAACATGGGACTTTTAAGGGGCAGACAGAAGTCGGCAAACATAGTCGGCGCTACCATGCGCCTTAATCCGCACGGCGATCAGGCGATCTACGAAACGATGGTGCGTCTTACCCGCGGTTACGAGGCGATGCCGCATCCGTTTGTAAATTCAAAGGGTAACTTCGGTAAATACTACTCGCGCGATATGGCGTTTGCCGCATCCCGTTATACAGAAGCGGGACTTATGCCTATCTGTCATGAGCTTTTTGACGATATCGACAAGGACACCGTTGACTTTGTACCAAACTACGACAATTCGACACAGGAGCCGACGCTTCTTCCCGTATCGTTTCCTACCGTGCTCACCACCCCCAATCAGGGTATTGCGGTAGGTATGGCATCAAACATCTGCTCATTTAATCTGGGCGAGGTGTGTGATACCGTTATCGAGTATCTTTCAAACCGCGACCATAACTTTAAAATAACCATGCCCGCGCCCGACTTTTCGACAGGCGGTCAGATTCTTATGAATCAGTCTGCAATTGACGAGGTGTATTCAACGGGCCGAGGCAGTATACGCATCCGCGCAAAGTGGTCTGTGGATGAAACTTCGGGCAGTATTATCGTTACTGAAATTCCCTATACCACCACAATTGAGGCAATAATCGACAAGATCGTTGACCTTGTAAAATCGGGCAAGCTCCGTGAGGTTTCGGATGTCAAGGATATGTCTGACCTTTCGGGTCTTAAAATAAGAATCGAACTCAAGCGCGGTACAGACATTGACAAGACGATGGCAAAGCTCTTTAAAATGACACCGCTTGAGGACAGCTTCGGCTGTAACTTCAACCTGCTTATCGGCGGTGCGCCCCGCGTACTCGGTGTGCGTGAGATAGTTGACGAGTGGCTTGCGTTCCGCGTTGAATGTATCAAGAGAAGAACCTATTTCTCGCTCAACAAGGCAAAGGAAAAACTGCATCTGCTCATGGGTCTTAAGCTCATACTTCTCGATATCGACAAAGCTATTAAAATAGTACGCGAGACGGAGCATGACGATGAGGTCGTACCCAATCTTATGATAGGCTTCGGTGTTGACGAGACGCAGGCGGAGTATATCGCTAACATAAAGCTCCGTCACTTAAACCGCGAGTATATTTTAAAACGGCTTGAAGATATCGAACAGCTTCAGAAGGAAATTGAGGATATGGAAGCGATCCTTGGCTCAAAGGCGCGTCAGAACCGTATTATTATCAACGACCTCAAGCGCATCAAAAAGCAGTATCCTTCCGAGCGTAAGAGTGAGCTTGTATACGAAGACAGCGCTGTGACGGTATCTGAAGAGGAGCATATTGAGGATTATCCCTGCACCGTATTTTTATCTGCAGAGGGTTACTTTAAAAAGATCACACCTCAGTCGTTGCGTATGAATTCTGTACAGAGAGTAAAAGAGGGCGACGAAATAACTCAAAGTATAGAAACAAGCAACCGCGCAGAGCTTATTTTCTTTACTGATATGCAAAATGCGTATAAGAGCCGCGTGTGTGATTTTGAGGACAGCAAGGCAAGTGTGCTTGGTGACTATATCCCTTCCGCGCTTTCGATGGAGCAGGACGAAACTGTTGTATGTATGGCAGTCACCGCCGATTACACGGGTCACATGGTATTCTTTTTTGAAAACGGACGTGCATCGCGCGTGCCTCTTTCTGCGTATAAGACTGTCACAAACAGACGCAGACTTATAAATGCGTACTGCGATAAATTCCCGCTGGTCAGAGGTGTTTTTGCGCCTGCCGACCGTGACTTTGCGCTTGTTGCGACAAATAACAAGGCGGTTATAATAAATACCGCGCTTATTCCCGAAAAATCGACAAAAAATACGCAGGGTGTTATCGTGTTTACGCAAAAGGGTAAAAACAGGGTCGAGTCTGTTACAGAGCTTGAAAAGTCAGATATCGCAAACACAGACTACTACCGCACAAAGAGTGTGCCCGCTGTCGGTCACTTTTTACGCGATACCGACCTTAAAGATACGACACAGGAAAAGTTTGAATGAGAATCACAAAGATATTTTTAACTTTATACGGTGAAAAAAAGTGGCTTGAAAAGCAGGCGGAAGCAGGCTATGAGCTTATAAAACGCGACGGCTTTACCTATATTTTTGAAAAGACGGAAAAGCGGGTCTGCTACGGCTACGTGTTTTTGAAAAAAGGCAGAAAAAGCTTTCAGGCGCTTGATTACAAGAAAAAAGACGGTAAATCGTCTGCAGTCTACGGCAATGGCTACGTTGCGCTTTTTAAAAGGTATGATACAAAGCCTGAAATACTGGGCCGCGACGAGTTAAAGCTCAATTATCTCCGTCACAGACAGTCCCGCTTTACCGCCGCCCTTTGCATATTGGTGTCGGCGCTCTGCTTCGGCGCGCTCTCACGCGTGTTTATGGGATTTTTAATGTTTGCGGCTCTTTCGATAGTGTCGGGCATTCTCTATTTTGCAGACGTGCGCGGTGTCGATAAAATGATAAAGGAGCTGTAGCGTGAAAAGAATAATCGGTATTTTACTTATTGCCCTGATGCTTTTTGGTGTTACAGCCTGCGCTTCACCCGAAAGAGAAGGCCCTGTCACAATTGCAACCACCTGCTTTGCGGCGTACGATTTTGCGCGCAGCGTCGCGGGTGATACGGGCGCTGAGGTAAAGCTTATCGGCGGCGGTGCCGATCTTCACTCCTACAATCCGTCGGCAGAGGATATACTTACGGTTACCGAGTGCGATCTGCTCGTTTACGTCGGCGGTGAAAGTGATGCGTGGGTTCTGGAAATTGAAAGAAAAGAACACTCGGAAGCGGTGAATATGCTTGACGTGATAGGTGAGCGTGTGCACTATCTGCACGACCACGGCAAAGAGACGGAAATTCCCGACGAGCACGTGTGGATGTCGATAGACAACGCGCATCTTATAGTAAAGGCGGTATCCGATGCGCTTTCGCGGATAGATGGCGCAAACGAGCTGAAATATGACGATAACCGCGAGCAGTTTTCGCTTAAGCTTAGTGCGCTCGATATGAAATTCCGCGAGGCAGTTGAGGGGTATACGCTTCCGACAGTCGTTGTTGCCGACCGCTTTGCGTTTGCTTACATGTTTAAAGACTATAATATAGGCTGGTACAGCGCGTTTGATACCTGCTCGGCTGATTCCGAGGTGAGCTTTGAAACGGTAACAAGGCTTGCAGGTGTCGTGGATAAATATTCGGTGCCTGCTATCGCGGTGACAGAAAGCGCAAATCCTATCGCGGATGCCGTGGCACAGGCAACAAAAAACGGCGATTGCAAGACGGTCGTGCTTGATACGATGCAGTCTGCAAAAGAAGATTCTTCTTATATTGAAATTATGCAAAAAAATGTATCTGCCCTTTCGCTTTTGCTTTTTGAAGAAAAATGACGAAAAACCTCTCAATCGCTGATTGGTTGGTTTAAAACACGAAAAAGAGAAGGATAATTTGTGCAATTTGACAAATATAATAGGTATTGACAAACGATTTTATGTATGTTATCATAAATACAACAACAAAAACTAATTTGTACTCACAATCCTTTTTATTCTCTTTTCTCTTTTCGAAGGAACAGCTTCCGACCGCTTGGAAGCTGTTTTTTCTTTTGACTGAATTAAATAAAAATCGGACAGGTCGTTTAACTCAAACAACCTGTCCGATTTATTCAGTTATAAATTATCAACCGTGTAGTAGCATTTTTTACAGTTTGCGCTTTGGGCTATAAGGGTAAACAGTGTTTTGTCACCCGGCTTGACGGCAACTGTAATTTTACCCATATACATTTTTCTTTCAGGCGCGGTAACGTTTATATGGTCGCAAATATCCGACCCTGTTCCGACTATTACAGCAGGTGAGTCGACAGAAAATCTCACAAATTCTTCAGCATCGGGAACTACTCTTCCTTCACTGTCAAGACATTCGCAGGTAAACAGAGCAATATCTTTTCCGTTACAGGAAAAATCATTGTTCAGAGTGAGACGAAGTTTTTCCGGTCTTTTTGTTGTTTCTTTCTCGTCTGTTGCAACCAGAACACCGTCTTTGTAACCTTTAACCTCAAGTTTTCCTGCGCGATACGGTACGTTCCACTCTCCATGACCATATTTTTCAATTTGCTTTTTGCCTTGGCTTTTACCATTTAAAAACAGCTCTGTTTCATCACAGTTCGTGTATACCGTAACAAGAATTTCTTTGCCTTCAAGACCTTCAAAATTCCAATGCGGAACAATATGAACCATCGGTTTTTCAGTCCAATGAGACTGATTCTGATAAAATGCGCCTTTTTTCTGAAGAAATAAATCAATTGCACCTGAAACAGAGCAGGCTCTCGGCCATACCGCTTCGCCTCTGTGTTCAACTGCAGCCCACTGATATCCACCGATTACGTAGGGACGCTCCATAAGAAATTTCCAGGTTTTTTCACGACACAAAAACCATGAATTGGTATCACGGTCAATATCCTGAATTCTTCCGTTGTTATCCGACGGAAAATTCCAATCACGTACAGTACCTACAGCGCAACATTCAGATGCGATAATTGCTTTTTCGGGGCATTGCTCATGAACGGTATCGTATATATTGAGATTGTAATTTATTCCGATTAAATCACAGAAATCATATATTGTTGAATTATCGGGAGTTTTATCCTGAGCCGCAACAATGTATCTTGTTTTATCAAACTTGCGGATATGTGCGGCTATTGCACGATGAATTCTCTTACCGTTTTCTGTAACGTGGAAAGGCTCTTCGTTACTTGTTGACCAAAAAATAACACTCGGACGGTTTCTGTCTCTTTTTATTAGTGATTCCAATTGGTCAAGGCCCTCTTTTGTGCTTTCAAACCAGCGCGCTTCATCCATTACCAGAAAGCCCATTTCATCACATGCATCAAGATACGCCTCTGTTTGCTGATAATGGCTTGTACGATAACCGTTAGCGCCCATTTCTTTAATAAGACTCATTTTATATTTAGCAACGTTTTTTTGAACTGCAATGCCTGTCAGACCAAAATCCTGATGTGCACAAACACCTTTAATGATTGTTTTTTTGCCGTTTAAAAGTAAACCTTCTTTTGCCGTTATTTCTACGGTCCTGAAGCCTATTCGCGTAACGTTTTCATCTATTTCAACGTCATTTAATTTCAAAATTGTTTTCACGCTGTAAAGATTCGGATTTTCGCAGTCCCAGAGCTTTGGGTTTGTAACTGTGGTGAAATATTGTAAATTACCTTTTTCACGGGATTTTATAGTTCCGTGGCCTGTTCCAACGGCAACGCAGTTACCGTTATCATCTATAATCATACTTTTGACTGTAACAAAACAGTCCTCGTATTCTGTATTAACAACGGTTGTTTCAAAATCAACTTCCCAGGTATTATCGTCAATTTTCTTCGCGGGCGCATAAACACCCCATAAATCTATTGCAACAGGGTCGGTGATTGTAAGGTAAACGTCGCGATATATACCGCCGCCCTGGTACCACCATCCCTCAAATTCTTTTGTATTGACGTAAACTGCCAATACGTTCTCCTTATCTAAATAAACGTAATCGGTTATGTCAATTTCAAAAGAATTATATCTTGAATAGTTATGATACAAAAGACAACCGTTAAGATATATCGTAGATTCTCCTGCTATTCCGTCAAAACGGATAAGAACACGCTTTCCATCCGCATCTTCAACTGTAAAATGTTTTCTGTACCAGGCATTATCGTAGTGACAATAACCGAGCGCATTGTTTTCATCCGCGTTTAGGTCCTGGTTTATAACGTAATCGTGCGGAAGTGTAACCCGACACCAACGCTGTGCGCGCATTTCCACACCCGGCACGTAAAAGGGATCAGGTTTGTCAAAATAAAGATATGATGCGGGACCTATAAGTTTTCTCTCGGTTTTACTCTGACAGTATATAAGCCCTTTGTGCGGAGGAACGGCACAATCTATATCACCTTTATGAAAAAGCCATCTGTCATTTAAAAGAATTTCTCTACGCATAATAACCTCTCCTTTGCTATATGAAAAACATTATAATTCATGTCAAAAAATTATACAAGTATTTTTACGTTGTATTTAAAAAAGATACGGGTCGTGTAACGCTTGCATATAAAAAAGAAAATCGTGGGCGAAAATACTTGATTATTGGCAGAATGTATGCTAAAATAACAGATGGCAGTTTTTTAAATATTGAAAGGAGTATTTTTCATGAACTATTCAAAAGAAGTCCAGGAAATGTGCTGCATCGCCAAGGGCCCGCATCACGGTCCCGCTCCCATTCCGGAAGAAGGCAGATGGGTACAGGCAAAAGAAATCACTGATATCTCTGCTTACACACACGGTGTAGGCTGGTGTGCACCCCAGCAGGGCGCTTGTAAGCTTTCGCTTAACGTTAAAAACGGTATAATCGAGGAGGCTCTTGTTGAGACTATCGGTTGTTCGGGTATGACTCATTCTGCTGCTATGGCTGCTGAGATCCTTCCCGGTAAAACTCTTCTCGAGGCACTTAATACCGACCTCGTTTGTGACGCTATCAACACTGCTATGAGAGAGCTTTTCTTACAGATCGTTTACGGTCGTTCACAGTCTGCTTTCTCTGAGGACGGTCTTGTTATCGGCGCAGGTATGGAAGATCTCGGTAAGGGCGAGCGTTCAATGGTAGGTACCATGTACGGTACAAAGGCAAAGGGTGTTCGTTACCTCGAAATGACAGAGGGCTACTGCACAAGAATGGCTCTTGATGAGAATAACGAAGTAATCGGTTACGAGTTCGTATCTCTTGGTAAGATGACTGACTTTATCAAAAAGGGTATGGAGCCGAACGAGGCTTACGAGCAGTCAAAGGGTACATACGGCCGCTTTAACGATGCTGTTAAGTACATCGATCCCAGAAAAGAATAATTATAAGAAGGAATTAGTAAATGGCTAAGTTTGAAGGTTACGAGAGACGTGAGGCCAAGATCCTTGCTGCTCTTAAAGAATACGGAATTTCCTCCATCGACGAATGTAAGGAAATCTGTGATGCAAAGGGTATTGATCCCTATAAAATCGTAGAAGAGACACAGCCTATCGCATTTGAAAATGCAAAGTGGGCTTATACAGTAGGTTGCGCTATCGCAATCAAAAAGGGTTGTACAAAGGCTGCTGATGCCGCTGCTGCTATCGGTATCGGTCTCCAGTCATTCTGTATCCCCGGTTCAGTTGCTGAAAACCGTAAGGTTGGTATCGGCCACCGTAATCTCGGCAAAATGCTTCTTTCAGAAGAGACAAAGTGCTGCTGCTTCCTCGCAGGACATGAGTCATTCGCTGCAGCTGAGGGCGCTATCAAGATCGCTCTTAACGCTAACAAGGTCCGTGTAAAGCCGCTTCGCGTTATTCTTAACGGTCTTGGAAAGGACGCAGCTTATATCATTTCAAGAATCAACGGCTTCACATACGTTGAGACCGAGTTTGATCCTTATACAGAAGAAGTTAAGGTTATCAGCGAGAAGGCATTCTCAAACGGCCCCCGTGCTGACGTTAAGTGCTACGGCTCTGACAACGTACCCGAGGGTGTTGCTATCATGCAGCTTGAGAAGGTTGGCGTCTCTATCACAGGTAACTCAACTAACCCCACACGCTTCCAGCATCCTGTTGCAGGTACTTATAAGAAGTGGTGTAACGAGAACGGTGTAAACTACTTCTCAGTTGCTTCAGGCGGCGGTACAGGCCGTACACTCCACCCCGGCAACATGGCTGCAGGCCCCGCTTCATACGGTATGACAGATACAATGGGCCGTATGCACGGTGATGCACAGTTTGCAGGTTCATCATCAGTTCCCGCTCACGTAGAGATGATGGGACTTATCGGTGCAGGTAACAACCCCATGGTTGGTATGACCGTTGCATGTGCCGTTGCTGTTGAAGAAGCAAGCAAATAATAAATAAAATCAAGCATTTTGTAGGGGCGACCATTGGTCGCCCGCCAAAATCAATTTAAAAAGAGTTGGACACATCATTTTAGGGTTTTAACCTATGATGTGTCCAATTTGTTTTATTTCACATTAAAGTGAGCACTGACGACTTTGGAGTAACCTCATAATTGATAAAATTCCCGCATTTTTCGTATATTTTTACGTCGCAACCCGTCCATTCGGACAATGGCTTGTCGGTGCTTATATAAAAAACAGAACCAAGCCCCTCGGCCTGCGGAACGTTTGTTAAGTCAATAATGTATTTACCATCATTAAATGACAGTTTTGAATACTTTTGATAAAGTGTCTGAGTCGAGCAAAATGCAATATCACGTGAAAGAATAATTCCAAAGGTGTTTTGGCAACGTCTGAAATAATTTATCCATGAATCTATAAGTGAAACGTTCTCCTGAGGATTTTTGTGGCATACGTTAGCCCAATGACATCCGAAAATTCCGCTTACAACAGGCAAATTATCAAGTTTTGATTCCATTTCGTTCCACGGTATCAAGTTGTTATTCCTCTCAACAACGATAATTCCGTTATCAACAGCAACTCTTTGCGTATAGTCTTGGTGAGATATTTTTCTAAACGTGGTTGAAGCATAAATAATATTATAATCCCTCAAAATCTTGGTAAGATGATTCGGAATATAAGTAAAATTGGGAGGGATAAAGCTATTGATTGATTTTTTAAATCCATGATACTCAATCAAAGCATAATAAGCATCCAAGCGCATTCTTATTTCATTTTCGGGGACGGCAAACAATTGATCATTCTTAGTGTAATAATAATCGGTATTGTTATATTTGCAATCGGGAAGGTAGTATGTATGATGCAAGCCGTGCACGGCAAAGTCAATATATTCAGATGAGTTTATTACATCAACGCATCTCTTAGCCTCTTCACTATCAAAAGTAAGAGCATTATTCCAATTTGAACCACGAGGCGAAAGGCAAGGAATATTTTTCAATCGGTTATCAGGGTCCCATTCGCCCATAATGAAAGCACAGTTGATTTTCATTCCGAGACGTCTGCCTATCTCGTTTACAACCTTGTAATCCTCGGCAACATGTCTTCTGGTAACACCCGAGCGTGCAGGCTCCAATTCTTTTCTGCCGTCAGTACCGCAAAACCATCCAAGGTCATCCATAGTGATTTGTAGCGGTGACGGAATAACAATATTTTTCATATCATACCTCACAAATGTAAAAATTATTTTTGAAACGTATACTACAGCGTATGAGCAAAGTTGAC
>JAZPZR010000240.1:0-4518 GCA_045544795.1 Eubacteriales bacterium | reverse complement strand
CCCTCGACGACCCGCCTTGTTTTGTACGAATTTCAGCGGGTCGTCGAGGGCGCCGACCCCTACAAAGATTGTGCGTATCTCACCGACAAACTACAATTTATTCTTTAGTTTGCCGTAACGTCGCCCGACTGCGAGCCGACGGTGAGTGAGTAACTGCTTCCCTTTTTAATTTCGGGTGTCGATATTATAACTACTGCGTAACTCAGCTCAGGTGAATGCTCGGCAATTATATTTCCGTCTTTATCCTTAAGCGTTATCTTTTCGCCCGCAGACATATTTCCGACGCTTACTGCGATAACGCCCTGCTCTGAATCGCTGAAGCTTTGCGCCATGCCCGCACCGCCCGTGCCGATAAAGCTGCCGCCCGAAATAGTACCGCTTACGTCATAGTCAAGCGTTGCGGTATCACCCTGTGTGGGACCGACAACCACGGTGTTTCCTCCGCTTATTTCAAGCGTGCCGTTTGCATCCATACCGTCGCCCGACGAGTTGATATAAATATTTCCGCCAAGCACCTTTATACTGCCGTTTGAATTTTGCGACGTTCCGCCGCCCATGCCTCCGGGACCGCCCATGCCGCCTTTTCCGCCGGGGCCGCCCATTCCGCCGCCGAACATACCGTCGCGGCCGCCCGTCATACCGCTTGAGTCTGTACCGCCCGCCGCGTTAAAGCCGTCGTCGCTCGCTTTAAGCTTTATATCGCCTGCCTCTATGACGATGTGCAGAGCCTCAAGACCTTCATAGCTTTCGGTGATATCAATTGTGCCATCCTTTACCGTCAGCGTCTCTTCCGCGTGAATTGCATCGTCACCCGATGCGATATTGAATGTACCGCCCTTTATTGTGAGCGAAGTGTCTGAGTGAATTGCATCGTCAGCCGAGTTTACCGTAATATTACCGCCCGATATTAAAATACCGGTTGCCGCCTTGAGTCCTTTCATGCTGGTACTGCTCTCGTCGGTAGTATCGGTAACCGTCTGCATCTCCCCCGGTCTTGCCATACCGCCGTGTCCGCCGCCCATAAAACCGCCGAAGCCGTCGGAATGCTCCTTTTCGCCGTTTTCACTACCGCCCCCGACGGTGAGGTCGATGCTTCCGCCATCTATCTGCATATACGCGCCTGCGGAAATGCCGTCGCCCTCCGCCTCGGCTTTTATATTACCGCCCGATATATATACAAAGCCAAGCGATGCATCGTCGGTCTTTTCCGCCTTTATCGCGTCCTTACCCGAATCTATCGTGATGCCTGCCTTGTCGATTCTCACGCTGTCGTTTGCATCAATACCGTGCGATGCGCTGTTTATTGTGATGCTTCCGTCAGTTATTACAAGATCGTCCTTACATACGATGCCGTGACCCGCAGGAGAGGTGACGGTGAGCGCACCCTCGCCGTTTATCGTTACGTCCTGCTTTGAAAAAAGCGCGCCGTCAATATTATTGTCACTCTTCTCAAACTCACCGCCGTTTGCAAGTGAGTTTGTGTCTTCAAGCGTTACAATCACCTTGTCGGCATTTAAGATATAAAGCGCCGCCGAGTTTTTGCTTGTGATATCCGCGCCCTTTAATACAATATGCGGCTTTGCTGTATCGGGCGCATCGACCGTTATCCTGCCGTCATTGAGCTTTCCCGATATTATATAGGTCGCATCCTTTGTAAGCGTGATATCCGAGCCTGAAATTCTGACGCTGCCGTCACTTGCGACAGCCGAATCTCCGCTTAGCGTGATAGTTATTGCATCTTTTTCGTCATAATCGTTTTTTCTGTCGCGATCTGTAAACATATCCGTTGCGGTCTTGTCAAAATCCACCTGTGGCTTTTCAGTGTCTTCGGTTTTTTGTTCGTTTGCCGTCTGTATTTCTTTGTCCTGCTTTTTACTGCAGGATGCAAGCAAGGTTAAAGAAAGTGCTAAGACTAAAATGACCGATATTACTTTTTTCATGTTCGCTCCCGATTGATTTTTTTATTATTTTATCACACAAACTTTAAAAAACAATAAACAAAAAATAAAAAAGTGGCAAATAAATGCCACTTTTTAAAGTCTTTTCACTCCAATTATTTAGACTGTAAAAGTTCAATTATAGGTAAAAGATATTCTGAAAGAACTGTATACTCACAACTCTCCGTTCGGATTGTAACCCCATCCTCGTATATTACTATACTTTGCGATGCGGTTCCTCTGTTTTTAATTGTAAAAATCGTTGCTTTTTCAGGCCATCCGGTTTTTCTTGTCAAACGCTTAGCATGAGTAACAGGCATTGCGTTAATATACTCCACGAATTTCAGTATTTCCTCTGTATCTTCGGTAAAGTACTTTTGCTCATCAACAAAATCACCGTTTTCATATCCGTCTATTATTATCATAACGGCTTTTTCTGAAGAAAACTCAAACTTTGCCGTCGCTTTATCAAGCAGTGCTGTCAAACGTAGTAAAACAGCAGCAACTTCTGCGCGCGTTGCATTATCCTTCGGTGCAAAAATCCCGTTGCCTTTTCCTCGCATAACTCCGCTTGAAAGCATAGTTTTTACCCCTTTATCTGCCCACTGTGACGGAACATCTTTTATATCTTCAACATTATCAGTTTGCGGAAGGACTAAGAAGTCATTATTGAGCATGCGGTCTATAAAAACTGCGATTTCTTCACGCGTTACAAGCAAGCCTAACCCAAATAAATTTTCATCAACACCGTATGCTATTTTCTGATTTGCCATCCAGAAGATAGAATTGGTATAATACCTCGGCTGACCCTGATAATCAATATCTTGCCATCTGTTATCAGGGTTAGTGTAAGAAAAATCAGCATCAATAGCTCTTGCAAATGCTGTAAGAAACATTTCTCTTGTAACCGGAGCGTCCGGTTCGAATTTTGTATCAGACACTCCCATCATTATTCCTTGATAGTATGCTTCTTTGATATCATCATAATACCATGCATTCTTATCAAGGTCTGTAAAAGGTAATTCGGTATCAGCAGCTATACAAACGGGCGAGAAACATAAAAGTATACAAATAATAATCAATACAGATACTATTTTTTTCATATTATTCTCCTTAAACCATGTTGTTATTTGCACTACGTTATACTAATATGCGTACAGACCAAAAACATTTTTATCGGCCTATACGCCGATATACACGATTTTTATTTTATATTTCACGGTTTTAGTATTGCTATTTCTGGATAATCTTTTCATAATAGCTTCCTTTTATAATTATAAATTTAAGTTTTCTATACTACTTATATTTTATATAAAAGTTATCAAATTGTCAATAATTTTTGTATAAAACGCTACAACATTTGTGCATTGTAATTTCATGAGCAACCATAAATATAAAAAAGCGGCAGAAAAATTTTCTGCCGCAATCAGTGAATATATATATTAGTCGAGGTAGCCTGCTCTGGGTGTGAGACCGAATGCTTTTGCAAGGTCCTTAAGCTCATCGTCTGTGATGTGAGCCTTGATATCCATATGAGCGATCTTCATATAGATCTCAGCCGCCTTCTCAACAGTCTCAACAAGACCGAACGCCTCGTCGATGTTTTTACCTGTACCGAAGATACCGTGCATGCCCCATACGCAAAGACGTCTGTCCTTCATCTTCTCTGCAGTTGCATAACCGATCTCGTCAGTACCGCATACCATCCACGGAAGAACACCGATACCGTCGGGGAATACAACAAGACACTCTGTGATCATGTACCAGAGAGTTTTTGTAAACTCTTTCTCATCGAGTGAGTGGATAAATGTCATAGCAATTACATTTGTACAATGTGTGTGAAGTACAACTCTGTGCTCGGGGTCAACCTTAAGACGCTCGATATGTGACATAAAATGAGCGGGAAGCTCAGATGTAGGACGGCTGCCGTCCTCATAGCCCCACATAATTTCCATTGTCTTACCGTCATCACCTACTCTGATGATACCGATATTGTTTTCGGGGTCATTTTCTACGTTTTTAAAGTACTTACCTGTACCTGTTACGAGGAAATACTTACCCTTAAGATAAGAAGCATCAAAAGTGATAGTAAATGTTCTCTTTACATCTGTAGGATCAAGGTACTGCTCAACCTCTTCTGTTTCAAGCATAAGGCTTACGTTACCGCCGTTACGCTCGTCCCAGCCGAGTCTGTACATATTTGAAGTGAGTGCGCAGAATTCTTTGATAAATTTAGCTGTTCTAATATCTTTCATTATTTTCTCTCCTCTAAAATTTTCTTTTCATATTCACGGACATCGTCAAGCCACTTTTCGCGGACAGGTACACCCATCATATCACAGTAGTAATCCCACACTGCACCGAAGGGGTATGTCTTATACTCTTCAGTAAGAGCAAGACGTGCTGTGTAGTCGCCCTCAAGCTCAAGCTTTTTAAGCATTTCTGTAGGCTCAAGCATAGCACGAAGAAGTGACTTTATCATGTTTCTTGTACCGATTACCCATGCAGCAATTCTGTTGATTGAGGCATCGAAGAAATCAAGACCGATATGAGTTCTCTCAACAAGGTTTGTGCGGACAAG
>JAZPZR010000239.1:0-4723 GCA_045544795.1 Eubacteriales bacterium | reverse complement strand
GCAGATTTTAAAAAGTGCGGATTTTTGATTTTACAAGGCACAAAACGCAGTAAATCCTGACGGATTTACGAGTATTTTAACATAGTAAAAGTGAAAATCCGCCTTTTTAAAACAGGTTCGGATTTGACCTTTTAACCTAAGAAAAGGCAAAAATATTTGTTCAAAGTGAATAAATTCAGCGTTCGGTTTTTGGGGATATTGGTCTATTGAGTTACACAAACAGGTGTGCTATAATCATTATGTATCTATACGCTCAAAGGAGGGCTTTATGAAAAAAATAAGTAGAATTTTAGCGCTTGCCATGATCCTTCTTATGCTCGCGACCATGACGGTGTCATGTAAGAAAAAGGGCGATGACGAGGATGAAGAGATAGCAGGCGTTGTAGATGACGGCGAGTCGGGAACTGAGTCGGGCGATGATAAGTCTGACAAGGATGATAAAGACGGTTCCAAGGACGATGAAAAAGAAGAGGGCGCAAATTCCGATGATAAAAAGGAAAATGCGACTGATGATAAAAAAGAAAACGGTGCCGACACAAACCATAAGGTTGACGAGCCGCTTATTGACGGCGGTGAGGGTGCAGGCTCGTATAAGGAAACAGAGGACGGTACCGTTATTGAGACGGGCGACCATGAGATAAACGAGGATTTCGTTATTCAGGGCACGGTCACCAACGATAACGGCTTTATTCCCGATGAGGAGCAGGGTCTTGAAAAATCCGAGCGTTTTGCGACGGAGCAGTCAAAATATAACTTTGACCAGAACCCGCTTATCAACCGTGACCGTCAGGTAAACAGAGAGGGTATGCCCTCGTTTGACGTTGACCAGACCGGCTTTATCCGCGCAGGCACAAAGCTTGCCGACCTCAAGGGCAAGACGCTGACCTTCTTTACTGCCGATAACTTTGCGGCATGGTCATACAGAAATGCCAAGGGTGAGACTGTTGACGAGTGGACCTGGTTCAAGGATCTTAAAAAGGAGCTTGGCCTTAATATCAAATTCACTGTAAAACAGCATCAGAATTCGATAAACTCCGCACTTCAGTATATGAATGCGGGCAAGCCCTGTGATATCGTTTATACGAACCATAACGTAATGCCTCAGGCACTTTGCGTATCGCGTTCTATCACTTCATTTGTAAACATCAATAACCTCGGTTCGTCACCCGGTGTCTGCAAGACCACCATGGACCTTTGTAAGTGGGGTAACACACTCCGTCTTATCGCGCCTATCGGTGTTGTAGACTGCCTCTGGTACAATCAGACGCTTGCACAGGAGCTTGGTCTTTCCGACCCCCATACCATGTGGGAAAAGGGCGTGTGGGACTGGGATACCTTCAAAAAATTCCAGCTTTCCATCCCCAAGACCACAAAGGACGGTCAGGAGCTTGTCGCACGTGTTGAATGGACCTCGAATATCCCGTTTACGTGGGATAAGACAAACGGCAAGGGCTATGTCGATATCGTTCCCGAGGCTGAGGTTCCGACTATTTCAAACAACTGGCTTGATCCTCAGGTAATTGCGGCGTTTGAGTTTGTTGCATCCATCAATCAGCAGGTTAACTTCAAGTGCTCAGGTGAAAGAGTTGCAGGTACCGTAAAGGAGCATATGGGTCTTTACGAGGGTACGACGGTAATGTCCGCTACCATGTACACGCAGGTCTACCGTGATACCGAGTATTCAAAGCACGTACAGATAAACTGGGTACCCTTCCCCAAGGCTAACACACCGACGGGACAGGAGGTATGTCAGTACTACGGCTTCGGCATGGTGCTTCCCAGAAAGACGTCAAATGAAAAGAACGTCAACTACGCTCTTAAATTTATGGAGCTGTGGGCTACAAGATTTACAGAGACGTACTTTGATAATCTCAATACCTTCGAGTATTACAACTTCAACTACAAGCAGAGAAAACAGTACTTCGACTTTGTAACGCAGAACGTAGTGTTCTCACCCTCTTTTGCGGGCAGACCCTACTACACGAGCGAGGTCGGCGGTAATATACTTGAGGCTCTTGGCGGTAACGCTGCGTATAATATCAAGACCGAAATGCAGCAGGTTGCCAACAAGCAGTCGCAGGTCGTTGCTGAAATGATGAAGTACGGCAACTAGTATTTACATATTCTGTCTTTAATTTTATACATTCTGTCCTTCCTCTTTACAGAGGTAAGGACGGAATGTTAGAATGAGTTTATACTGCCATAACTCGTTTTATGACAGTATCAACTTATTTTAAGTTAAAAAATATTCCCGAAAGGAGAAAACACATGAAAAAGATAAGCAGACTTCTGGCGCTGTTACTTATCCTTCTCATGCTTGCAACCATGGCCGTTTCCTGTAAGAAAAAGGATGCTGACGATGAGGATGCAGAGGTAGCGGGAACCGTTGAAGACGGCGATTCCAATACCGAGGGCGATGACAAGGACGATAAGGACGAGTCAGAGGACAAAGGCAAGGAAGATGCCGACGATAAAGAAGGCGCAAATGCTTCCGACAAAGAAGACGGTAAGACCGACGCTGACGGCGGTAAGACCGAAAACAAGCAGCCTGAGGGTGAGCAGAAGGGCGAAGGCGACGGCTCATACGTTGAAGGCGAAAACGGTGAGATCCTTGAGACAGGTGACCACGAGATCAACGAGGACTTCGTTATCCAGGGCGAAGTTACCAACGATAACGGCTTTATTCCCGATGAGGAGCAGGGTCTTGAAAAATCAGAGCGTTACGCTACTGAGCAGTCAAAGTATGACTTTGATAAGAACCCCCTTATCAACCGTGACCGTCAGGTAAATAAAGAGGCTATGCCTTCATTCTCGATCGACGACACAGGCTTTGTCCGTGCAGGTACAAAGATCGACGATCTTAAGGGTAAGACACTTACATTCTTTACAGCTGATAACTTTGCTGCATGGTCATACCGTAACGCAAAGGGTGAGACTATTGATGAGTGGACATGGTTTAAGGATCTTAAAAAAGAGATCGGTCTTAACATCAAATACACCGTAAAACAGCATCAGACCTCTATCAATTCTGCGCTTCAGGCTATGAACGCAGGTAAGGCTTGCGATATCGTTTACACAAACCATAACGTTCAGCCGCAGGCACTTTGTGTATCACGTTCGATCACATCATTCGTAAACATCAACAACCTCGGTTCATCTCCCGGTGTCTGCAAGACCACCATGGACCTTTGTAAGTGGGGTAACACACTCCGTCTTATCGCACCTATCGGTGTTGTAGACTGTCTCTGGTACAACCAGACACTTACACAGGAGCTCGGTCTTTCTGACCCCCATACAATGTGGGAGAAGGGCGTTTGGGATTGGGATACCTTCAAGAAGTTCATGCTTTCTATCCCCAAGACCACAAAAGACGGCCGTGAGCTCGTAGCCCGTGTTGAGTGGACTTCAAACATCCCCTTCACATGGGACAAGACAAACGGTAAGGGCTACGTTGAGATCATTCCCGACGCTGAGGTTCCGACAATTTCAAACAACTGGCTTGATCCCCAGGTTATTGCTGCATTCGAGTTCGTAGCAGACATCAACAAGCAGATCAACTACAAGAACTCAGGCGAGACGTCAGCAGGTGTATGTCCTGAGCATATGGGTCTTTACGAGGGTACAACAGTAATGTCAGCTACAATGTATACACAGGTTTACCGTGATACAGAGTACTCAAAGCACGTACAGATCAACTGGGTTCCCTTCCCCAAGGCTAACACGCCCACAGGTAAAGAGGTTTGCCAGTACTACGGCTGGGGTATGGTACTTCCCAGAAAGACTTCAAACGAAAAGAACGTTAACTTCGCTCTTAAGTTTATGGAACTCTGGGCTACAAGATTTACCGAGACCTACTTCGATAACCTCAATACCTTCGAGTATTACAACTTCAACTACAAGCAGAGAAAACAGTACTTCGACTTCGTAACACAGCACGTAGTATTCTCGCCCTCATTCGCAGGCCGTCCTTACTACAAGAACGAGGTTGGCGGTGAGATTCTTGCTGCTCTCGGCGGTAACGCTGCATTCAACATTAAGACAGAGATGCAGGCAGTTGCTAACAAGCAGGCTGCAGTTGTTGCTGATATCATGAAGTTCGGTAACTAATATTGATATACTAATATACTAATAGAGAGTCTTCGGACTCTCTATTTTTTTGAAAAAATATATGCAAATTACACAAAAACTATTGACAAAGTTAAAAATATTGTTTACAATATAGGTGAAAGAAAAAACAACGTAAGGAGATGAAGGTTATGCGCGAAAAGAAAATAAAGCTTTTTGGCAACAATGCGCTCATAACACGGCTCCTTTTAAAGACAGATTCGCTTCTCGTATCAAGTAACAGCGCAATGTAGCTTTGATCGTGGAAAAAGTGACATTGCGCTATATAAAAACGATAGGCTGTACCTGTGAAAAAGGAACCGCGACCTCAGGCGCTATCACAGAATATGCAGATTTAGCCCTGCTCAGCTTTTGAGCTTTTACCAAAGACCGTCTGCATGGAGTAAGAACGTAGTATAAAACGGTACAGACCGCAAAATAAGGTTGATATAAGATAATAAACATTTAACTAATATACTTCTTTTATTTATACATTATGGAGAGTCCAGAACCGAAAAACTGATGCCCCCGATGAAAGTCGGGGGCTTTTTATGTCGATAAATTGCGGTTTATCGGTACGATGAAATTGGTGTATTGTAGAAGTCGGAGGCCAAGCGGT
>JAZPZR010000238.1:0-3568 GCA_045544795.1 Eubacteriales bacterium | reverse complement strand
CAAGTGTATACAAAGCAACCTCACTTGCATCAATTCCACCATCTATCATTTGCTGTGTTTTGTTCTGGAATCCTGAAAAATTAAAAAATCCGTCATTATTCTTTATTCTGATGTTACCGCTTAGAGCTTTACCCGCAATTTCCTGTATATGCTTACCGCAGGGAAAAGGAAGCCCGAGACTCACACCTGTACGGTCGATAAGTTGTCCGCAACTGATATCAGCCGTGCCGCCGACTTTTGTAACAGAAAAAACACCTGTATCAGAGGGGGTGCAAAGACATACGTCTGTTGTACCGCCTGAAACGTGATACGCCAGAAAAGAATCCTTTAACAAATCGGTTTTGTTTGCGGAAAAAAGCGCCGAACAAATATGATTTTTCTGATGCGAGCATTCATAATACGGTATATTTAATAATGAAGAAACAGTAGTTGCAACAGACGTTCCGACTGTAAAGCAAGGCATATACGAGTTTTCACGTTCAGAGGGGCACTTGCTTGCCGCAACGTAATCAAAATCAAATTGCCCGATCTTTTCAAAGAGGTGCGGCAGATTTCTTGTGTGCAAGAAAACAGCATCGTTTTGTCTGACACCGCACTCCCCTTCCTTTACAGGAAGCATTATTCTGTTTTCCCACAACACTCCCTGCTGTGTGTCAAACACACAGGCAGAGGTCGTGTAATTACTTGTATCAAAAGATAAAATCTTACTCATTTTTGCCGTTTGCAATAATCGCGAGGTTTCCGTGTACAAATGAACTTAAACTATCATCATATTTCTTTGTGATTTCAATTGCCTCGTTTATTGCAACTCTGTCAGGAATTTCATCATTAAACAAAAGTTCATATGTAGCGTATCTCATAGACGTAAGACAGACGTTATCAAGTCTTTCAAACTTACGCCCTTTTATAGACGTTTTGATTTTATCATCAATAACCTGAAGATTCTCAAAAACGCCCTTCACAGTATCTAAAACGTAATCCGATAACTCTTCAAGTTCATTGGTTTCTTTGTATACATCGATAATCTCATCAATACTCTTATTAGTATCAAACGAAAATGTAAAAATTATTTCAAAGCAAGTTTTTCTCTCATTAAATCTGTTCATAACAACTCCATTATGCCTGGGTATTACCGGTATCACCCGATTGATTATTATTCGTGTTATCACCTGTATTGCCGGAACCCGACGGTGTTTCTGAACCGCTTCCGGAAGCGGGAGGCGTTGTTGTTCCTCCCGCACCGTCTCCGCCTGTCGATGAGCCATCCCCTGTTCCATTATCTGTTCCGGGGGTGTTGTTACCCTGGTTTCCGTCTGTACCCGGTGTTGTTGTTTCACCTGATGTACCGTTATTTGTTCCGTCATCAGTTCCGGGAGTATTATTATCACCTGTACCGTCTGACGGAGGATTATTTTCTGCGGTTCCGTCTCCGTTTTCAGATGAATTATCATCCCCTGTGTTATTATCGGGATCTGTTTCACCGTTTCCGTCATCGGGATTTGTTTCAGTACCGTCAGGCTTCGGTCCAAGGCTTATATCGATAACAACAACCGAACCCTCTTCAAGCTTAGTTCCTGCCGCAGGAGTCTGAGAAATAACACAATCTTTAGGCACAGAATCATTATACTGATATTTTTTATCAACTTTGAATCCGGCTGACGAAAGTTTTTCAATAGCATCAGCTTCAGTGTTGCTTAAAAGATCAGGAACATCTTTTGTAACAATAGCAGGCCCTGTACTGATATATATTGTAACAACAGTATCAGGGGTAGCCTCCTCACCCGCCGAAGGATTGGTTCTTATAACTCGGTTTTCGGCAATACCGTCATCCGAAATAAACCTCGTTGTATATTTGATACCCTGAGCCTTGAGTTGTGCAGCAGCGGCATCATAGTGCTGGTTTGTAAGATCGGGAATAGATACAGTTTCCTGACCAATGCTTACGCTGAAGGTCACGACCGAGCCCTTATCGACCTGTGTATCAGGAAGCGGATCCTGAGATATAATAATACCCGCCTTCTGATCACTGATTACATTTTCTCTTTCAAATACAAGTCCTGAAAGATTTGATGCATTAACGGTATCAAAATCCTGTCCGACATAATTTTCAACTGTTACTTTTTCAACGGGCTTTGTGGCAGAAGTGACTTTTTCCTCTATTTCATGGAAATAAATAATTCCAAAAACAACTCCGAACACAACGATCAAAGCACAACCGATACCGCAAATAATAGGAAGCCAAGTACTTTTGAATTTGTTTTCTTCCTCTTCGTCATTTTCTCCCTCGTAAAGACCGTCATTATACTCAGGAGTATGTGAAAATTCAGGTGCTTCTGCAATACGGATATCCGAATCCTCATCAATATCCTCAGACATATCTTCAACAAACTCTTCGTCATCAGAATTGTTATATATATAACCAAAGACTGTTTCGGGGTTTTCCTCTATTGCAACAAGATCGTTAAACATTAAAAGTGCTGATGAATAACGTGAAGACGGATCTTTCATCATTGCTTTTATAGTGATCTCTTCAACACCCTCAGGGATGTTTTCATTAATTTCACGCGGAAGCTTAGGTTGAGCCTGAACCTGCATAAGAGCAACAGAAACTGCGGTATCACCTATAAAAGGTAAAGTACCTGTAAGCATTTCGTAAAACATAACACCTACAGAGTAGATATCCGTTTTTTCATCCGTCCTGTCTCCGCTTGCCTGTTCGGGACTGATGTAGTGAACTGAACCAATAGCCTTATCCGTTATCGTCTGTGTATCAAATTTTGTAAGTTTTGCAATACCGAAATCAGTTACTTTAATGGTTCCGTCACGCAAAAGCATAATATTATGAGGCTTAAGATCTCTGTGAACAATACCTCTTTCATGAGCATGCGACATTGCCTTCAAAATCTGCTTAATATAAAACGATGCTTCATGCCACTCAAGCACTTTAACCTTATCGAGATACTCTTTTAATGTGATACCGTCAATGTATTCCATTACAAGATACATGAGGTCACCTTCAAGACAAACGTCGTAAACGTCAACAATATTGTTTTGTGAAAGCATTGTGATCGCTTTGGATTCGTTTGCGAAACGACGTCTGAACTGCGCATCGGACATAAATTCTTCTTTTAAGATTTTAACAGCAACAACACGGTTGACAACCTGATCAAAAGCTTTGTAAACAACCGCCATACCGCCGACACCGACGATTTCAGTTAAAATGTATCTGTCATTTAAAGTTTTTCCAATAAATTTATCCACTGAATTTGGACCTCCTAAATATTTATTACAACAACGGTCGAATTATCCGCACCGCCGCGTGAATTTGCAAGTTCAATCAATCTTTGAGGAATCGTCTCAATACTCTTCATCATCTCAAAAGGCAATTCAAGATCGACAATATAGTTCGTTATACCGTCTGTACACAGTAAAATTTTGTCACCGGCTTTTATTTGCAGCACACTTATGTCGCATACCACGCTTTGTTCCACACCGAGTGCGCGAGTAATTATATTTTTATTAGGATGATTCCTCGCCTGTGACGGAGTCAGAAGCCCGCTGTCAACAA
>JAZPZR010000237.1:0-17217 GCA_045544795.1 Eubacteriales bacterium | reverse complement strand
TACAGCCCCTATATCCAATGGGTGATCACGGTATTCATGTTGCTTTTCGGCATCAATTTCAATCTCTACTACCTCATACTTCTGCGTAAGTTCAAAGAAGTTTTTAAAAGTACGGAGCTGTGGTGCTATCTCGGTATCGTTGCGGTGTCTGTAATATTAGTTACCGCAAATATTTATCCGCTTTTTAAAAACGTGAGCGATGCCGTCCGCACGTCTGCTTTTCAGGTGTCATCTATCATTACGACAACAGGCTATTCAACGGCCGACTTTGATGCATGGCCCACTCTTTCAAAGGGAATTCTTTTTATACTCATGTTCTTTGGCGGCTGTGCAGGCTCGACCGCGGGCGGTCTTAAAATATCCCGTGTTGTAATTCTCGGTAAAATGATCCGCCGTGAACTTAAAAAGATGCTTCATCCGCGCTCTGTCTCCTCCATCCGCTTTGAAGGTAAGGAGCTTGATAATAACACCGTCGCAAGCGTCGGCAACTATTTTGCGGTGTACGTCGCATGCTTTATGCTGATATTTATCCTGCTCTGTTTTGAGCCGAAGTTTGATATGATAACCAATATCTCGGCGACCGCCGCCTGCTTCAATAACGTCGGTCCCGGCTTTGCAGGTGTAGGTCCTATGCTCAATTTCGCAAACTATTCCGATTTTTCAAAGATAGTTTTGTCAGTTGCCATGCTTCTGGGCAGGCTTGAGATATTCCCGCTTATTCTTGCTGCATCTGTATCTACATGGAGAAAACAATGATATTTTTCAAGTCGAAGTATATAAAAAACCTTGATTTTATCGTGGATGAGATGAAAAACTACCTGTCCAATAACTACAAGGATATGGCGCACGAATACAGAGTAAAGTTAAAAGACTTTACAGAGCAGTATTACGAAAACGGTAATATTACCGATGCTCAGTACCGACGTTATATTGCAATATACAAGCAATACAGCGAAATGATGAAGGATTATTATCACTACAGGAGTGAATCATGAACCACCTTGTGACAGAGTTTGAGAAAAACGCGGGGTTTAATGAATATCCCCGCCCACAGCTTGTCCGTGACAGCTTTCTTAATCTGAACGGCAAATGGCAGTTTGAACTGAACGGTCAAAACTACGAGATAACTGTACCTTACCCGCCCGAAAGTCGCATTTCGGGCGTTTTCCGTAATATAACAAAAAAGGATAAAATGCGCTATAGCCGTAAATTCACCCTGCCCGACGGCTTTAAAAAGGACAGGGTGCTTTTGCACTTCGGCGGGGTGGATACCGTCTGTGAGGTTTTTGTAAACGGAAGGTCCGTCGGTAAAGACGAGGCCGGATATCTGCCTTTTTGCTTTGATATAACCGATGCGCTTGAAGATGGTGAGAACGAGCTGTCACTTGACGTGCACGACCGTCCCGATAAAAACTACCCTTACGGAAAGCAACGCGGCAAGCGGGGCGGTATGTGGTATACCGACGTCAGCGGTATATGGCAGACGGTGTGGCTTGAGTCGGTGTGCGATAACTATATAAAAAGCATACGCATGACACCGACAACCGACAGTGTTATGATAACCGTCCTCGGCGGATGCGAAAAAAAGGAAATAGAATTTGACGGCAAAACGCATGTGTTTTACGGTGAAAGCCACCTTCTTCGCGTGGAAAACGCTGAAAACTGGACGCCCGACAACCCAAAGCTGTATCAATTTACGCTGACTTCGGGCGCTGACCGAGTGCAAAGCTATTTTGCCCTGCGCACAGTATCTGTCTGCGGTGATAAGATACTTTTGAACGGTAAACCGTACTTTTTCCACGGACTTCTCGATCAGGGTTATTATTCTGACGGCATTTTTACACCCGCCTCGCCCGAAGGGTACAAAAAGGATATACTTACCGCCAAAAAATGCGGGTTTAATATGCTGCGCAAGCATATCAAGCTTGAGCCCGACCTGTTCTATTATTACTGTGACAAATACGGTATGGCGGTGTTTCAGGATTTTATAAACAACGGCGGCTATAATTTCATTGTTGATACCGCGCTTCCCAATCTCTTCTTAAAGCGGGGTATTACCCATTTTGCTTCAAAAAAGCGCCGTAAGATGTTTTTTGAAACAAGTGAGGGCATAATGGATGCTCTGTATAATCACCCTTCCGTGTTGTATTACACCGTGTTTAACGAGGGCTGGGGTCAGTTTGATGCGGACGGCTGTTACACCCGCTTTAAAAAATACGACCCCACCCGCGTGTATGACACGACTTCGGGTTGGTTTAAGACAAGGCTTTCGGACGTGGAGAGCGAGCATATCTATTTTAAGCGTGTAAGACTTAAAAAGAAGGCGCGTCCCACCGTGCTTTCCGAGTTTGGCGGGTATTCCTGCTGTGTCGAGGGGCATCGGTTCAATACAAAGGGTAACCTTGGCTACAGTAGGACGACAAGTGATACAAAGCTTTTTGAAAGGGATATTGAAAAGCTGTACAGACGCGACGTTGTTGAAAATATAAAGAACGGACTTGTTGCAAGCGTTATGACACAGCTTTCTGACGTTGAGGATGAAACAAACGGAATTATGACCTACGACCGCGCCGTGCTTAAGGTAGACCCTTTAAAAATGCAGGCGCTTGCAAAAGAGATATTTGACGGGTTTGAAAAATATCAGCTTGCGCAAGAAAAAACGGACGGCGCTTGCAACAAAAGGTAAATAATTTATTAACGCTGTTGACATCAGGAAAAAAATGGTGTATCATAATTGTATTGAGGGAGTAGCAAGCGCATCCCGCGTAACAAGTCAACATCATGGCATTTTTTGCCTGGCTTGTTTTAATTTGCCAGACTCATGTATAGTGTAAAAAGCGGTACATGGGGCTATAATATTTAAAAATAACACCGTGTATCTTTTTACACGGTGTTTTATTTTACTTTATGATGGAGGAATGAAAAATTGACACCTTACAGCAAAAACGCAGACGGGCTTTTAAATGAGCTCAAAACTGACAGCAAGTCGGGTCTTGACTCTGCTGAGGTTACACGCCGTCAGCAAAAGTACGGAGAAAACAAGCTTCGTGAAAAGAAAAAGAAAACCACCTTTCAACGCTTTGTAGATCAGTTCAAGGACGCAATGATACTTATCCTTATTGCCGCCGCGATAGTTTCTTTCGCGGTAGTCGTTGCCGAGCAGAACTGGGGCGAGCTTTTTGAGCCTGCGCTTATCCTTCTTATCGTTATTCTTAACGCGGTAATGGGCGTGTATCAGGAGGGTAAGGCGGAAAAGGCGCTTGATGCTCTTAAAAGCATGTCGGCACCGCACGCAAGGGTGATTCGCGACGGAAAAGAACAGATAATTGATGCAAAGGACCTTGTTCCCGGTGATATCATAAAGCTTGAGGCGGGTGATTTTATCCCTGCCGATGCAAGACTTATCCACAGCGCAGGACTTAAATCGGAGGAGTCGGCGCTTACGGGTGAGTCGGTGCCCTCTGAAAAGGATTATCTTGCCGAGGTTGAGGAGGATGCGCCTCTGGGTGACCGTCACAACATGGTATACTCAGGCTGTTCTGTTACCTACGGTACGGGTCTTGCCGTTGTGACTGCGACCGCGATGGATACCGAAATGGGTAAGATAGCAAACCTTCTCGATAACGAAGAGGACGGACAGACACCGCTTCAGCAAAAACTTGCTCAGCTTGGCAAATACCTCGGTATCGTGGCGCTTGCCGCGTGCGGTATCATCTTTGTGGTAGGCCTTGTAAACGGCATCCCAGTGCTTGAGATATTTATGACGGCGGTATCCCTTGCGGTATCTGCAATTCCCGAAGGACTGCCCGCAATCGTTACCATCGTACTTTCTATCGGCGTTCAGCGCATGGTCAAGAAAAACGCGCTTATACGCAAGCTTCCCGCGGTTGAAACGCTTGGCGGTGCGTCGGTTATCTGCTCTGATAAGACGGGCACTCTCACCCAGAACCGTATGACGCTTACAAAGGCGTATGCAGACGGTGAAGAGGCACCCGAAATTATATCAACCAGTAATACCGACGTTATCAAAAAACTTTTGATGTACGGCACGCTCTGCTGTGACGGCTCTGTCGTATTCAACGGTGACGAGGAACAGCATATCGGTGACCCGACTGAGACTGCAATCGTCCTCGCCGCGCATAAAAACGGCATGCCCAAGGATGAGCTTGGGGATAAATATCCAAGACTTGCGGAGATTCCCTTTGATTCTGACCGTAAGCTTATGACGACGGTCAATAAGATAGACGGTAAAAATATCGTCATCGTCAAGGGCGCTTTTGACATGATGGCTCCCCGCTGTATCGCGGGCGACCTTGAAAAAGCAAAGCAGATGACCGAGAGCATGAGTGAGGACGCTTTGCGCGTGCTTGCGGTAGCGTATAAGGAGATCGACACCGTTCCCGAAAATCCCACCTCCGACGAGCTTGAAAACGGACTTATCTTTATGGGACTTGTCGGCATGATAGATCCGCCAAGACCTGAGGCAAAGGACGCCGTTGCAATATGCCGCAGAGCAGGAATCAAGCCTGTTATGATAACGGGTGACCACGTGGTTACTGCATCTGCAATTGCAAAGGAGCTTGGAATTTTACTTGAGGGCGACCGCGCGATCACGGGCGCCGAGCTTGACGCGATGACAGACAGCGAGCTTGACAGTCAGGTCGAAAGCATATCGGTATATGCAAGAGTTTCGCCCGAAAACAAGATACGTATAGTCAAGGCATGGCAGAGAAAGGGTCAGGTCGTTTCAATGACGGGTGACGGCGTAAACGATGCGCCCGCGCTCAAGGCGGCGGATATCGGCTGTGCTATGGGTATTACGGGTACTGACGTTGCAAAGGGCGCCGCTGACATGACGCTTACTGACGATAACTTTGCGACTATCGTTGATGCGGTGCGCGAGGGACGCGGTATCTATGCCAATATCAAAAAGGTAGTGGGCTTCCTTCTCGGTACCAATATCGGTGAGGTCATTACGGTGTTTATGGCGATGCTTCTGTGGCATAAAACGCCCCTTCTTTCAATGCAGCTTTTGTGGATAAACCTTGTAACAGACTCGCTTCCCGCAATAGCGCTCGGAATGGAAGCGGTTGAATCGGACGTTATGGATAAAAAGCCAAAGCCCAAGAACGAGGGCATTTTTGCTCACGGTCTCGGCTTCCGTGTAGTGCTTCAGGGTATCATGTTTGCGGCTCTTACCCTTATCGGCTTCAAGACTGCAGAAAACGTGACAGGTACGCTTGAGGGCGGTCAGACACTCGCGTTTATGGTGCTCTCGCTTACACAGATAGTACAGGCGTTCAATATGAGAAGTGAACATTCGCTCTTTAAGATAGGACCGTTTAAGAATAAAACGCTCAACCTTGCGGCGCTTTCTTCAACGCTTCTTGTGGCGCTTGTTATGTTCACACCCTTAAAGTCGGCTTTCGGTCTTGTAACACTTCCCTGGCAGCTTTACCTTCTCGGTGTAGGACTTATCTTTGTTCCCCTTGTCGTAATGGAGATATCCAAGCTGTTCGGACTTATAAAACGCAAATAATAAAAAGCGACGTGAAAACGTCCCTTTTTATAGAGACTGTCAAAAAAGGCACAGACCGTGAAGAAAAGGATTACACCCTTGCCTCCACTTGTCAGGGGAGGTGGATTTTGCCGTGTGGCAAAAGACGGAGGGGTAGTAGGGGAGGATATTATCCTCCCGCAACAGCAAATAAAAGATCCCATGAAAACGCTAGTGTTTTCATGGGATTTCTTCACTTTCCGCGAACTCTCCCTCTCGTAGTATCACATACGACTTCGGGTCGAGTTCACGAAATCTGCACTCTTTTTTGAAAGTCACATCAGAGTGTCAAATTAAAAGAATGTTTTTTGACACTCTGTATAAAAACGGAGCGCGGCTCCGTTTTTTTATTGACAACGACATATAAATAGTTATATAATAAATATATTAAAATGGAGGTGTGTATCTTGAAACGGATATTAAGCATCATACTAACAGTTTTACTTATGCTCAGCTGTGTTGCGGGCATGACCTTTGCCGCAGGCGAAATTTCATTCGCCATAAATCCCGCGGTCTTCCTTTGCGGAAACATATATAACGTTGTGTGGACAAACAACTGTGCGTCCATCGGCAGTGTTACTTATACGGTAGACGGAAAAAACTATACCGTCTATGACGAGGAAGGCGGTATTGTCAGAACGGATGACTATGCTCATACCGTATCTATTCCTGTCGAGCATCTTGATGCGGCAGGCGGTTATACCGTTACTGCAACCAGCGTTCTGTCGCGTTCTGAAAGCGCGCTTGAGCTTGGACAGAGCGTGTCGCTCACACGTGAGTTTCACGGCTATGAGGGGCAGGAGGGCGTTAATATTTGGACGCTTTCCGATACGCATCTTACTACGTCAAACTACACCAGCATGGAAAAGATCGTCAAGCGTGCTTCGACCTATCTCAAGTACGGCAATCCCGACCTTGTAATGCTTCTGGGTGATATTGCAAACGACGTGCCTACAAAGGCGCAGGCGCTTCTCGTTATGAGGATCGGCGAGGCGCTGTCGGTAGGCGAGGTGCCCTGTGTTTACACCCGCGGTAACCATGAGACCCGCGGTGAGTTTTCGGGCTATCTTCTGCAGTATTTCCCGTCCGACCTCGGTGAGTTTTACTTTACCTTCGATTACGGTCCGATGTCCTCTGTAGTTCTCGACTTCGGTGAGGATAAGTTTGATGACCACAGAGAGTACAGCGGTCTTACAAACTACAATAACTACCGTAAGACACAGACCGATTGGCTGTATTCGCTTGACAGCTATAACGTTCCCGATGCAGAGTATAAGATCGCATTCTGCCACGGACCTAATATAAATAATCATTTCGGCTATAACTGGACAAAGGAGCTTGACAGACTTGGTACAGATCTTATGGTAGCGGGTCACACCCACGCGCTTGTAATGCACCGTGAGGGTCATAGCTATTATGAGGGATTTCCGATATTCGTTGACGGCTCGCATACAAACAGCAATGCAGGCTTCAGAATATCGCAGTTATACCTTAAAGACGGCATTATTGAGTGTTACGGTGTTGACGACACGGGCGCTCAGCTTTTACAGGAGTTTGTGACTGCGGGACAAAACCCTGCGACAGGCTCAAATAACTTAAAGGGCTCGGCTGCTCCTGCAGTTGAAGATACAGAAAAGACGGAAGAGCCTGAAACGACGGCTGTTACCGAGCTTAAGGGTGCTCCCGACTTTGCTATCGTTACAAAGCCTACCGTTTTTGATACGGGTGACACGTACACTGTAGCGTGGGCAACAACTCCGGGTAAAAACTCATCGGGTGAGGTCTACGTCGAGTATAAGGGTGAGCGCAAGCGCTTTTCGGATGATGAAAGCGGAACGCTGCGCTGTCTTACAAACGTACACGCCGTTAAGATCCCCAAACAGTATCTTGAGGGCAATCGGTACGAAGTAGTTTCAAAGCACGTTATAAAGCACGGTACCTATCACGGCAGTACCTCTTTCGGTATCACCGTAACAACCGGCTACATTCAGTTTACAGGCTATTCGGGTCAGGAAGAAATAAATATGGCGGTGCTTTCTGACACCGTTTCGGACAAAACGGCATATTATAAGCTTAAGGAAAAGGCGGCAGATCTTGATATGGTGCTCCTGACAGGCAACACCGTACAGAACGCGCAGACCTCTACCGATATAATCAACGGTCTTCTTGTAAATACAGGATATCTTACAGGCGGTAAGATTCCCGTTGTATTTGCGCGCGGACCTTCTGAAACAAAGGGTGAGTATGCGCCCTACCTTTCATGGATAGTACGTAATTCTACACGCCAGTTCTATGAAAAAGTGGATTACGGTCCCGTAAGCTTTGCGGTGCTTGACAGTTCGGGTCTTGTAGAGGATAACAGTCCCGAAACGCTCGGACTTTCCTGCTTTGCATCAGTTCGTGAAAAACAGCAGAAATGGCTTGACAGCTTCAGCTACGGAGATGCAACCTACAAGCTTGCGCTTACCCACGCGCCGAGACTTTTCTCACTTGTCGGTCACAATTTCGCACGAAGCCTTAATGAACTGGGCACCGACCTTACCATCGCATCGGGTGACGGCACGTCTTCTGTTCAGCCTCTCGGCTACGGCGCGCAAAACTACTCCACCCTGCTCAACGGTAATCTCTATACCGACGGCACTATTGCAACGCTTCTTACTTTTAAAAACGGTACCATTACTTCTACTGTCGTAAAGGACAGCGGCAATACACAAAACGGAAGCTTCTCTGTAAACGACAACGACGTAGCCAGCTTTGCCGACGTCGGTGACGAGTGGTATACGGAGGCTGTCAGCTACGCCGCACGTCAGCGCCTTATGGTAGGCGTAAGTCAGGATTCTTTTGCGCCCGATACCGCGCTCACACGCGCGATGGCAATTCAGGTGCTCTACAATCTTGAAAACGGCGCGCCCTGTGACGTTACTCTTCCGTTTACCGATATAAAAGCAGACGCTTATTATATTGATGCGCTCTCATGGGGCTATAAAAACGGCATCGTATTCGGTGTTGACAGCGACAGCTACGAGCCCGACAGTCCCGTTACACGCGAACAGCTCTGCGCAATGCTCACACGTCTTTACGGCAGCGTTATCGAAGGGTACGCCGACGTGACGGAATCAGTTCCTGCTGATATTGAGCTTGTATCAGCTTATGCAAAGCCCGCAGTCAGCTTACTTTACAAAAAAGGTATCGTCAGCGGTATGGGCGGCGGAATTTTTGCACCAAAAACAAGTATAACACGTGCTCAGCTTGCACAAATTTTATATAAGGCAGATCTCAATGTTCAGGTTACTTATAGCAGCATCGGGCAGTAAAGCAAACGCGACACTTGTCGAGCTTGACGGCAGACGGATCCTTATCGATTGCGGACTGACCTATAAAGCGCTTTCAAATGCTACTGATATTTCAAAAATAGACGCCGTGTTTATAACACATAGCCACAGCGACCACGTAAAAGGGCTTGCGGTACTGCGTAAGCATATAGGCGTGCCCTTTTACTCGGCGGTCGATATCGAGGGTTGTACGCGTATGACAGACGATATCGAAGTTTCGGGTATGACGGTAAAAAGCTTTAAATGCTGTCATGACGTGCCGTGTGTCGGCTACCGTATCGAAGCGGAGGGAAAGGCGGTCGCAGTCGCGACCGATACAGGCTGTGTCTGTCCCGATACGCTTGCGGGTCTTGAGGGTGCTGACACCGTCATGCTTGAATGTAATCACGATATTGATATGCTCAGATACGGTCCGTATCATCCGCAGTTAAAACAGCGTATAATGTCAGATGACGGGCATCTTTCCAATCCCGACTGCGCAAGCGTGCTTTGTTATCTCTGTAACAGCGGTACGACCCGCGCGGTGCTTGCGCATCTTTCCGAAACAAACAATACGCCGCTTTGCGCTAAAAAAACGGTGCGTGACGCACTTGAAAAATACGGATTTTGTGATAAAATGGACGTTGTTGTTGCAAATGCAGGTACAGAAGTAGAAATATAATTGGAGAATAAAATGGAAATCAACGAAAACAAAAAGCTTATTATCGAGGTGGACGGTAACGAGTATGAGCGCTACCCCATAAAAACACACGTTATTACAGATGCGGACGATATCTGTGACGTTGCGGAAAAGTATGCAAAGGATGTTATGCAGGAGGGGGATATCCTCTTTATTTCGGAAAAATGCGTGGCATGTACACAGCGCCGTGCAATTCCCATGGATGAGATAAAGCCCCGTCCGCTTGCAAAGCTTCTTTGTAAGTTTGTGTACAAGTCACCCTACGGCATCGGTCTTTCTATCCCTCAGACGATGGAAATGGCTTTGCAGGAGGTGGGCACGCTTAAAATTCTGTTTGCGGCATTCTGCTCTGCATGCGGTAAGCTTGTAGGAAAGCGCGGTATCTTTTACGATATTGCAGGACACAAGGCAAAGTCTATCGACGGTCCTTGCGACTGTACCATTCCGCCATACAACCACTACGTAGTTCTCGGACCCAAGGAGCCTGATAAGGTTGCGCGCGACATAAAGGCGAGGATCGGCTTTGATACTCTTATCGTAGATATAAACGACCTTGACGGTGAGATACTCGGTATATCGGACGATTCGCTCTCACGTGAGCTTTATGCAAGGGTATTAAAGGACAACCCCCTCGGTCAGTCACGTCAGCAGACCCCTATGGGCATAATCCGTAAAAAATAATGAAAAAAACGCTTATAGCAATAAGCGGCGGTGTTGACTCCTCGGTTGCCGCCGCTTTAATAATGGAAAAAGATATCGACGCTGTCGGCGGCACCATGCGTATCTCCTGCGGTCTTGAAGGGGATGCGGAGGATGCGGCACGGGTTTGCGCAAGCCTCGGTCTTGAGCATCACGTTTTTGACCTGTCGCGCGAGTTTGAAAAGGAGGTCGTCTGCCGTTTTGTAGACGCCTATGAAAAGGCGCAGACGCCAAACCCCTGTGTTGAGTGTAACCGCTATATCAAATTCGGCGCGCTTTTTGACAGGGCAAAGGAACTTGGCTGTGACAGCATTGCCACAGGCCACTATGCCCGCATTGAAAAAGACGGTGACAGATACCTTATAAAAAAGGGTGCTGACGAGGCAAAGGATCAGAGCTACGTGCTGTGGTCACTCTCACAGGAGCAGCTTTCGCACACTCTTTTACCTCTTGGAAGTCTTACAAAGGCGCAGGTACGCGATATTGCAAGAAGCCGCGGCTTTGCAAATGCGGATAAGTCTGATTCGCAGGATATCTGCTTTGTGCCCGACGGTGATTACGCGGGCTTTATCGAGCGCTTTACGGGCAAGACTTATCCCGCGGGCGATTTTGTTGATACAGACGGTAACGTTCTCGGACGTCACCGCGGTATAATCAGGTATACGACAGGACAGAGAAAGGGGCTCGGACTTGCCCTGCCCGCTCCCATGTACGTATATAAAAAGGAAATAACGGAAAACCGCGTTGTTCTTTGTAAAAACGAACTTCTGTTTTCCGATACGCTTTACGCCTCCGACTTTAATTGGGTCGCTTTTCCTGCTCCCGACTCGCCTTTTTTTGCAAACGTAAAGGTAAGATATAAGGCAAAAGAGGCGCCCGCTACCGTGATCCCGCTTGAAAACGGACGCGTTAAGGTCGAGTTTTTTGAGCCTCAGCGCGCAATAACTCCGGGTCAGGCGGCGGTCGTATATATCGGCGACACGCTTGTCGGCGGCGGATATATAGAATGATAAATTGGTTTTATGACGTATGATATGTTCACTTTGTCCGAGAAAATGTAATATCGACAGAAGTAAAAATACAGGCTTTTGCGGTGTGGGGGATGAGTTTATTATCTCCCGCGCCGCGCCTCATTTTTGGGAAGAACCCTGCATTTCGGAAAAAAACGGTTCGGGTACCGTCTTTTTTGCAGGCTGCTCGCTGGGGTGCGTTTTTTGTCAGAACTATAAAATTTCACACACCGCCTACGGTAAAAAAACAGATGCCGACGGCGTTCTGGAGATATTCAGGTCACTTGAAAAACAGGGCTGTCACAATATAAACCTTGTAACAGCCGACCACTATATCCCGCACCTGTTACCGCTTTTAAAAAAGTCGGGTATAAAGCTTCCGTTTGCGCTCAACACCTCGTCCTATCTTACGGTAAACGCGGTAAAGTCACTTGAGGGTACGGTAGATATATTTATTGCCGACTTTAAGTTTTTTGACAGCCGTGTCGCCAAAAAATATGCGGATGCGGAGGACTATCCCGACGTTGCAAAAAAATCGGTTGCGCAGATGGTAATGCAGACGGGCGCGCCCGTGATAAAAAACGGCATTATGGAAAAAGGCGTTATCGTGCGCGTGCTTGTACTGCCCGATAATATTATTGATGCAAAGCGTACGCTCAAGTATCTTTACTCGACCTTCGGGGATAGCATCTGTATTTCAATAATGAGCCAGTATACCCCTGTGTGCGACACGCCCTATCCCGAGCTTTCCCGCCCGCTTTCCGACCGCGAGTATAAAAGCGTGGTGGACTTTGCCATGCATCTTGGCATAAAAAATTGCTTTGTTTAGGCAAAAACGTCGGCGGATGCCGATTTTATTCCTGAATTTTACGGAGATTAAATGTTTACCTGTCCTAAATGTCATAAAAAACTGAATATTACCGATAAAAGCTACAGGTGTGACAGCGGTCACAGCTATGATATCGCAAAAAAAGGCTACGTCAATCTTTTGATGTCGCAGGTTTCAAAAAACCGCCATCACGGTGACGATAAGCTCATGGCAGTCGCCCGCCGTGAGTTTCTGGATAAGGGCTATTATCTTCCGCTTGCCCGCGCCGTATGTGACAGGGTAAGAGGCCGTACGGTAGGTGATATCGGCTGCGGTGAATGTTATTATCTTTCCTATATTAAAGATAATATTGAAGACTCCCTCTGTGTCGGTATTGATATTTCAAAAGAAATATTAGAGGTGGCGTCTGCCCGCACAAAGCCGCGCGGCATAATTACTGCTGTGGCATCGGGCGCAAGCCTTCCGTTTGAAAATGAGAGCTTTGACACACTCATATCTGTTTTTGCGCCGATAAGCGCGGATGAATTTTACCGTGTGTTGAAAAAAGACGGTATTATACTGCGTGTAACCCCTGAAATTGAACATCTGTTTGAGCTTAAGGCGGCGGTCTATGATATCCCGCGCAAAAACGACCCGCTTGATATGGCGCTTCACGGCTTTGAAATTGAAAAAAGTGACCGCCTTACCTATACCTTTACCGTGGACAGTAAGGATGCCGTAAATCTCTTTGCAATGACACCCTATTACTACAAGACCTCACCCGCCGACCGCGATAAGCTACTGTCGGTGGATAGTATTAAAATTACTGCCGATTTTAATATTACAATATATAGAAAATGCAATTGACAAATAAAACCTCTCTTTATATAATGAAGTCATACATATAAAGGAGGTTTTTTCATATGCAAAAACCAATGAAAGCGGCGCTTTTGCACCTCGGCTCAAATATGTGGGCAAAAAAAGGGCAGGCGGGCTACCACGACCCTATCGACTGTGATAAGGAAGTATGGATAAAGCTTACAAACGAAATGGCGCGTCTTAATTACAACGCCATTCTTATTGATATGGGTGAGGGCGTACAGCTAAGGTCCCATCCTGAGCTTTCTGTTGAGGGAAGCTGGACGCAGGAGGAGTTTTTGGAGGAACTTGAAAGACTTCGCGCTATGGGTCTTACTCCTTACCCCAAGTTCAACTTTTCGGCAGGTCACTCGGCATGGCTTCAGGAATATAATTACATGATAGGCTCGCCTGAGTACGATCAGGTGTGCAAGGACGTTATTGAGGAGGTTATCGACCTTTTCGGAACGCCTGAGTTTTTCCATCTCGGACTTGAGGAAGAGGACGAGATAATGCAAAAGCATTATACCGTTGCCGTAATGCGCACTCCCAAGAAAAAGATGCGCGATGCGCTTTTCCTTATGGACGTCTGCCGAAATAAAGGTGTCCGCCCGTGGATATGGGCAGACGAGTGGACGATAAACGACCTCGGCGGTGAGGAGGAGTTTGTCAAAAACATCGGCAAGGACGTGCTTATGTCCAACTATCAGTACTGTAAAATAACATCGCGTGAGCTTGCAGAGGGCAGAGAAAACGCATGGTATAAGTTTTATACAAAGCTCGGCGAGTGGGGCTATGAGCAGGTACCGACCGAGTCGGTGTGGGGCTGGCACCTTAATTCTAAAGAGGCTATCCGCTACTGTAACGAGCGCGCAAAGGGAATCGTCGGCTATATGATGGCGCCCTGGATGCATACCAACGAGGATAATTACTATGCAAACATGCTTGCTCTTCATAACTTTCATTATGCATGGGAGGATGAGATGAAATGATAAAGGCAATGCTTTTACACCTCGGCACGAATATGTGGGCAAAAAAAGGCGCGGAAGTAGGTGAAGACCGTAAGTTTTTTGCAAGATCGTCTTACAGTGAGTCGCTTGTGACAGAAAAGGAAGAGTGGATAAAAATAACAAACTCGCTTGCCGAGTTCGGCTTTAACACCCTGCTTATCGATATGGGTGAGGGCGTACAGCTAGGGTCTCATCCGGAGCTTGCAATTGAAGGAAGCTGGACACAGGAGGAATTTAAAGAAGAGCTTGCAAGACTTCGCAGTATAGGTCTTACTCCCATTCCCAAATTCAATTTTTCCTGCGGTCATTCGGCATGGCTTAAGGATTATGCATATATGGTCGGCACAGAGACATATAACAAGGTGTGCCGTGACGTCGTTGAGGAAACGATAGAGCTTTTTGATACACCTGAGTTTTTCCATCTGGGTCTTGAGGAAGAGGAATACGGCTCACAAAAAAGACAGCCTGTTGCAATCACCCGCGCACCGTATAAAAAGCGCGAGGATGCGCTGTTTTTGTTTGACGTGTGCATGAAAAAGGGCGTGCGTCCGTGGATATGGATAGACCTCAACACGCTTGAGGCTTTCGGCGGTGAGGAAGTGTTCAGAAAAACTATGCCAAAGGAGCTTGTCATCTCCAACTGGTATTACGGCTTTGAGTCACCCAATAAGATAGCAAATGGCGAGGAAAGTCCCCGCTTTAAGCTGTATGAGAGGATAAATTCATGGGGCTATGACCAGATACCGACCTCGTCTACCTGGTCGAGCAATCTCAATACCAAGGCTACCATGCAGTACTGTAAGGAGAGGGCATCGGACAGCGTTATCGGTTATATGACGGCGCCGTGGTTTTTTACTACAGAGCGTCAGCACTATGCGCTTATGAACGATATGGCGTGCTTTTCTTACGCGTGGGACGACGTTTACGGAGGTGAAGAAAAATGATAAAGGCAATGCTTTTGCACCTTGGCACAAACATGTGGGAGCAGGAGGGTAAGATGATCGCGACTGACCCTGAAGGCAGCTGCTTTTGTGACACTCTCCGATTTGATCTGTCCGTATTTCATAAAGTGACCGAGGCTATGGCACAAAACGGCTTTAATACGGTGGTCATTGATATTGCCGACGGCATTTTGTATGACAGCCACCCTGAGATAGCGGTCAAAAACGCGCTCACCAAGGCTGAACTGAAAAAAGAGCTTGAAAGACTTCGCAAGATGGGTCTTGACCCTATCCCCAAACTTAACTTTTCGACTACGCACTCCGCATGGCTCAAAAGCTATGCGTACATGGTGGGCACGGATAAGTATTACGATGTCTGCCGTGACCTTATAGAAGAGGTCATAGACCTTTTTGATACGCCGAAGCTTTTCCATCTGGGACTTGAGGAAGAGGACTACGCATCGCAAAAAACACAGCCTGTTGCAATCGTCCGCGCGCCTTATAAAAAGTGCGAGGATGCAAACTTTATGTTTGATATATGCAGAAATAAAGGTGTTCGTCCGTGGATATGGGCGGATCTGAATACGGTAAACGGCTTCGGCGGTGAAGCTGCTTTCCGTACCGCTGTTGACAAAGACGTTCTGCTTTCAAACTGGGAATACCGCAAGCCGTTCAGAGCAACGTCTGAATTTGAGCATTATATCAATCTCGGCGAGTGGGGGTACGAGCAGGTTCCCACCTCGTCTATAAGCGGCTGGCACTGTAACAATTTCGACACCCTGAACTTCTGTAAAAACTGTGTTGATGAAAGCTCAATTGTCGGCTACATGGAAGCGCCCTGGGAAAAAACGGTGGAGCGCAGATACTACGCGCTTATGAATAACGTCGTCAACTTCCGCTATGCGTGGGATGACGTATATGGGGAGGGAAAATAATGAAAGCTATATCACTTCGCATCGGCTCAAACACGTTTGATAAGCCGGATGCATTATATACGCGCGATATTGAAGACGGCGCATATCACGATAAGCTGTATTTTGAAAAAGATGCCTTTCACAAAATGACGGAGGAGGCAAAAAACTTCGGCTTTGACACGCTGCTTCTTGAGCTTGCCGAGGGTATTGTTTATAACTGCCATCCTGAACTTGCAATTGAGGGCAGTATGCCCCGCGACGAGTTTGTTTCGGAGCTTGAAAGGCTTAAGGTCATGGGCTTTAAGCTTATCCCCATGCTTGACTTTTCACCCGCAAAAAATGCCTGGATGCAGGGACTTGGCTACGTAGGCACAAAGCGCTATGACGACGCTTGCGAGGCGATACTCCGCGAGGTCATCGAGCTTTTTGGAAAGCCCGAGTACGTACACCTCGGTTACGATGACGAAAGCTTTTCCACGCAGGAGGATAACGCGGTCATATACAAGCGCCATCCCGATAAGCGCATAGAGGACGTGAACAGACTGTTTGATATCTGCCGTGAGTACGGTGTAAAGCCGTGGATATGGATGTCGGATAAGATTCTTGAAAGCTACGGCGGAGAGGAAATGTTCAGAAATAATATTCCTACAGACGTAACGCTTACATCGTTTGCGTTCAAGCGAGTGCAAGAGTATCATATTAAAGAAAACCGCGCAGACCCAAGCATGATGCTCGTTAAAACGCTTGACGAGTGGGGCTATCCGCAGATTCCCATGGCATCGACCTGGCTTTATGACGCAGTGCCCATGCAGGCATTCAGCTTTTACACAAAGCACTGTAAGGGCGAGCATTTCAAGGGCTATCTCAGCCATCCTTGTGTTTTCTCGGTCGAGCGTAAATACTATTGGCTCATGAACGAGATGTATAAATACACAAAAGCATACGATGAATATATAAAATAAAACGTAAAAATCGGTCGGAGAATATCCGACCGATTTTATTTTTATTTGTTATTTTTATCGTTTGGTATGTGCTCAACAATATCCGATACAGAACAATCCAATAATTCACAAAGATCGTCTAGGGTGTTGGTTGATACCGACATGTTTTTGCGTAAACGCTGAACGGTGCTTCCGCTGACTTTAGGGTAGTGAGAATTATCCGAACCCGCCTCAAAGCCATGTATTACGGCGCTTTTCATCCTTTTTTCTTTGATGGGCGTCAGCCCATCTGCAGAAAAGAAAAACAAAAATCACCACAAATCCGAAGGCTTTGAGGTCTTCGATTTTTAAAAGAGCGGATTTTTGTTCAATCAAGGCATAAAGCGCAGTCAATACTTTACGTATTGGCGAGCATTTTAACACAGAGTGGGCGAAAATCCGCCTTTTAAAAACGGTGTTCGGATATTT
>JAZPZR010000236.1:0-9117 GCA_045544795.1 Eubacteriales bacterium | reverse complement strand
CAAATCGCCGTATATCTCACAGAGCATAAGGTCTTAACGCCAATGGCTTATGCAGTAAGCAAGGGCTTCAAAAAGCCAACCAACCGTACAAATCCCGATCCGTATCATTGGAATTCTTCAACTATAACAAAGATACTAAATCAACAGGAATACTGTGGCGATGTTATCAACTTTAAAACCTATTCCAAATCATACAAAAACAAAAAGCGCATACCCAATTCACCTGAAAATATGATGGTATTTGAGGGTGTGCACGAACCGATTATAGAAAGAGAAGTATTTGAAGCTATGCAACGAAAACGGAACAACACGCGAAAACGTAAAACAATGGACGGTGAGCGTAATATGTTTTCGGGTATTCTCGTTTGTGCCGATTGCGGTAGTAATATGCAATATCATTTTAATCAGAAAAATCCCGATATTAAATATTTTAATTGCTACGGTTACAACCGAGGAAAACGAAAGATATGTAACTCCACTCATTACATTCGGGTAGATTTTCTTGAACAGGTAGTCCTTGGTGAAATTAAAAGGTTAATTAAATTTGCTTCACAGGACGAAGATAGGTTTATATCAACTTTGATAGAATACTCCAAGAACACTATCGAAAACGAGCAGAAAGCACGGCAAAACGAACTTAAAAGTCTGATTGCAAGGCATAAAGATTTGGATTTCCTTTATGAAAAGGTGTATGAGGACAACGCTATGGGTAAGATTTCTGACGAAAGATTTGTTAAACTTGCCGCCAAATATGAAGATGATCAAAAAACTATATCCAAGCAAATAGATGAACTTAAATCTGCTTTTGAGGAAGCCCAAGCGAAATTCATTAATGCCGATACATTCAGACAGGCATTAAAAAAGTATACCCGGCTCAAGAAACTTACTCCGAATATGCTTAATGAACTCATCGACCGTATTGAAGTGCATCAGGCAGAAAAGACCGAACACGGCAAAGAACAAAAGCTTGTAATCTATTACAACTGCATCGGTTCGATTTATTTACCTGAAGACTCATCACCGCCAACACCCGATATACATTTGCAAACAAGAAAGGGTGTAACAACAAATTACGGCGGATTAGCAACTACTTAAAAACAAAAATTTAATAAAAAGAAAAAGTGTTCTTACAGGAAACTGAAATCCTGTAAGAACACCTATACTGGTGCGGGTGACAGGAGTTGAACCTGCACGTCGTAGACACCAGATCCTAAGTCTGGCGCGTCTGCCAATTCCGCCACACCCGCATATTAAATTGTAATTATAAGGCAGCCGCGCTACGCGCGTCGTCCCCATTGCGGTTACCAAAATATTCATCGCGACTTGCATCGCTCGATATATTTTGACCGCTGCTGCTCCTTATTCCTCGCTGAATCATCCGCAGGATGCGCTCGGAAACGTCCCCAATTCCGCCACACCCGCATATTAAATTGTAATTATAAGGCAACCGCATAAGGCAACCGCATAAGGCAGCCGCACTTCGCAACTGCATATATAACATTCCCGAATATTATATATTATTTAAATTTTATTGTCAAGAGAATAAAATTATGATAATATTATTTATAAGGTGATGATTTTGACTAAAACGAAAAACAAGATTATATTGATAGTCTGCATATGCATTGTTGCCGCCCTGATTCTTGGTGCCGTAGGCTTTTTTATTTATCAGAACGGAAAGCTTAAAAGAGCGCTCGACAGGTTGGATATTACCGACAAGCAGACTGTAATAAACGTACTTGCGGTTGCAAAAAATAATGCTGACGTATATATCGACGTTGCGAAAAAGCAGTTTGACGGCGGACTTTCGCGCGACGGTGTTCCGCTTTTGTGGCACGTGTTACAAAATATTGACAGCCATAATTCCACGGCAAAGCAGATGCTTAAGGACTATTACGGCGACAGTCCCATGTCGTTGCAGGTCGACGGTGTCACGCTTATTGATACCGATGCAGAGTTTGTAACAGAACATTCGGGTATACGTTACGGCGGTAAAGACGGTGTTTATTGCTCCGATTATGACGGCTATGCCCGCTATAAGCTTTCCTCTGCGCGTGCGCTGTCCTTTAGTGCCGATATCGGCGGAGTATATATACTTGACGGCGCCGATAACTGCATAAAGTTTATCAGCCGTGACGGTAAAGACGTTGAGCTTGTAAAAAAGAACGTACGTGAGTTTGTTTATTTTGAAAGCGTTATCTACTCTATAGATACTGAAGGAAAAATCGATTCGCTTAACGAAATAACTCTGTCCGACGGAGAGCTTGGTGCAAATCTCCGCGTTGTCGATTCGCAGGTGTTGTGCGATATTTACGACGGAGCTTATTCGCTTATCCGCACTATAACACTTAACTGAACAAAAACGCAAAGCGTATAGCTCTGCGTTTTTTTGAACGTAAATTGTGGTTTGTTTTCCCTTGACAAAAATAATACTTCGTGATACGATGTATTACACAATAGGAGGTATTGCATGGACGTACAGTTGAAACGTGGAATTTTAGACGTTTGTGTTCTCGCGGCAATAAAGGACGGGGACTCTTACGGCTATAAAATAATAAAGGATCTGAAACCGTATACCGAGCTTTCCGAGTCGACCCTCTACACCATTCTGAAACGGCTTGAAAAAGCAAAAATGCTCACCGTCCGCACGGCAGAGCATAACGGCAGACTTAGGAAATACTACAGAATAACGGATGTCGGGCGCTCGCGTATAGAAGAGTTTAAAGAAGAATGGAAAGAGATAATGCAGATATACGATTTTGTGACAAAGGAGGAGACTGCCGATGACCAAATCAGAATTTCTTAATGCTCTACGCGAACGGCTGTCCGAGCTTCCTGAAAAGGAGGTAGAGTCGCGCCTTAATTTTTACAGCGAAATGATAGATGACCGCGTGGAAGACGGTGTTTTAGAGCCTGCGGCGGTGTGGCATCTTGGTGACGTTGACGAGATCGCGTCGGAGATAATAGCGGACATTCCGCTCAAAAAACTTGTCAAAAATAAAATAAAACGTCGTCGCAGATTAAAAGCGTGGGAGATAACCCTGCTTGCGACAGGTTCTCCTGTCTGGTTTCCGCTTTTGCTTGCAGTGATAATCGTAGCCTTTGCCGTTTATATTTCAATCTGGGCGGTAATAATATCACTTTGGGCGGTCGCGGTATCACTTGTTGCATCGTCATTTGGCTGCGCAGTCGGCGGTGCTGTAATTGCGGCTAACGGTAACGTCCCTGCGGGTGTTTTGGCAGTTGCCGCCGGCTTTATTGTTGCAGGTCTTTCAATTTTTGCCCTTTACGGCTGTAAAACGGCAACAAAAGGCTTTTTGCTTGTTTCTAAAAATATGATTATCGGCATAAAAAATCTTTTTGCTAAAAAGGAGGCGGAATAATGAAAAAAGCATGGATTATTATTGCACTTTCCTTTATTACAGTCGGAATAATACTTTTTACGGGAGTAATGACAATGTTGGATTGGGATTTTAAAAAACTTTCTACTGCAAAATACCAGACTGTCACTCATAGTATCACAGATGCTTTTGACAGTATTTCCATTGACAGCAGTATTGCAAAAATAAACTTCGCAGTGTCGGATGAAAATAAGATCGAGTGTATTGAAAATGAAAAAATGCCCTATACTGTTACGGTAAAAGACGGTGTACTCACTATAGGTGAGCTCGACAACAGAAAATGGTACGACCATATCGGTATATTTTTCAGAATGCCCGAAATTACGCTTAATCTTTCAAAGACTGAGTTTGAAAACCTTACGCTAAAAAACACCACGGGTGACGTAAATGTTGTAAAGGGTTTTTCCTTTACAAATGCAGATATTCGCCTCACCACAGGCGATATAAAATACTTTGCAGATACCTCTGAAAGCCTGAAACTTCGCACAACTACAGGGGATATAGAAGCCGGCGGTACGTCACCCAAAGATGTAAACGCAACGTCAACGACAGGGAAAATAGAACTTACCGATATAACCTGCGGCAATTTGACAGCGGGAGCAAGCACGGGGGACGTTATACTGTCAAACGTTGTTGCAGAAAAAGAATTCAATATTGAATGTACTACGGGCGATATCATTTTTGATAAATGTGATGCGGGCGTAATATTTGCAGGGACAACGACAGGTGATATTTCAGGCAGTCTTTTGTCTGAAAAGGTGTTTATAACAAAAACGTCGACAGGCAGGATATCGGTACCGCAAACGCTGTCGGGCGGTAAATGCGAGCTTAAAACAACCACGGGTGATATAAAAATATCACTTCAGTAAAATTTTGACTTTAAATTCATACAATATGTGTTATAATAGATATATACATACTCAATAGGAGGTTGTTATGGATTTAAATATTCTTAAAATTGACCCTTACCTTGAGCCGTATAAGACCGACCTTGAACAGCGCATGAAAAACTATAAAAACAAACGCGCCGAGCTTGTCGGTGAAAAGCAAAAGCTTTCGGACTTTGCAAACGGCTACGAGTATTTTGGTATTCATAAAACAAAAAAAGGCTGGGTTTATCGCGAGTGGGCGCCCGCCGCTGATGCCATGTATTTCACAGGTGATTTTAATAATTGGGACACTCGCTCACATCAAATGACCCGCCTTGAAAACGGTGTTTTTGAAATCGTACTTGATGACTGCCTGTCGGTCGGTCAGCGCGTGCAGGCTGTCGTTATTCATAATGGTGAGGAGCTTCGCAGGATTCCGACCTACGCCACCCGCGTGACGCAGGACCCCGATACAACGCTGTGGTGCGCCGAGGTGGACGATACCCTGTTTGATGATTTTGAATGGCAGGACAAGGGTTTCAAGCCTGCGGCTACACCCTTTATTTACGAGTGCCATATCGGTATGGCGCATGAGGGCTACGGTGTCGGCAGTTACCGTGATTTTACCAAAAATATTCTTCCTCGCGTAAAAGCGCTTGGTTATAACACCATTCAGATAATGGCAATAATGGAGCATCCGTATTACGGCTCGTTCGGTTATCAGGTGTCAAACTTCTTTGCACCGTCATCGCGCTACGGTCCGTCACGGGATCTCAAGGCGCTTATAAATGCTGCGCATAAAAAGGGAATAACGGTCCTTCTTGACGTTGTTCACTCGCATGCCGTTAAAAACACCAATGAGGGACTTAATCAGTTTGACGGTACGGAATATCAGTTTTTCCATGAGGGTCCACGCGGGCACCACAGCGCATGGGATACAAAACTGTTTAATTATAACAAAAATGAGGTTATACATTTTCTTTTGTCCAACCTCAAGTACTGGATGAATATATTCCACTTTGACGGCTTCCGCTTTGACGGCGTTACATCAATGCTTTATCACGACCACGGTCTTGGCACTGCATTTTCCGATTACAGTAAATATTTCTCGCTCAATACCGATACCGAGGCTGTGACCTACCTTCAGCTTGCAACAGAGCTTGTGCATGAAATAAACCCCGACGCTGTCTGTATTGCGGAGGATATGTCGGGAATGCCGGGTATGTGTCTTGAAATTCAGGACGGCGGTATCGGGTTTGACTACCGTCTTACAATGGGCGTTCCTGATCTGTGGATAAAATTTATTAAAGAGTATTCCGACGAAAACTGGGATATGTATAAACTCTGGTATGAGCTTTCAACAGGCCGTCCCGGCGAAAAGAGCATCGGCTATGCAGAAAGTCACGATCAGGCGCTTGTCGGTGATAAAACGATAATGTTCCGCCTTTGTGATGCGCAGATGTATACCTCTATGAACCGTGACAGTGACAGCATTGTCATTGACAGAGGCATGGCGCTTCATAAAATGATACGTCTTATCACTGCAAGTCTTGCAGGTGAGGGCTATCTTAACTTTATGGGTAACGAGTTCGGGCATCCCGAGTGGATAGATTTTCCGCGCGAGGGTAACGGCTGGAGCTATCACTACTGCCGCAGACAGTGGAGCCTTGCGGAAAACGGACTTTTGCGCTACTCTCAGCTTCTGGCGTTTGATAAAGCAATGGTAAAGCTTTTGAAGATGGGCAGACTTATGGGTAAGGATGCGCAGAGTCAGTGGATTGATAACGACAAAAAAACCATCGTCTATACCAAGAAAAAGGCGGTTTTTGCTTTTAATTTTTCGCCCGACGGTTCGTACGAAAAGTATTTTATTCCGGTAAAATACGCGGGTGAGTACCGCGCGGTAATGTCAACCGACGACGAGGCTTTCGGCGGCTTTGGCAGAATAAGCGCAGACTACCGCTACCGTACCGAGAAAAATACGGACGGTGTGCTCGGCTTTTACTGTTATCTGCCGCAACGAACGGCAATTGTATTTAAAAAGGTGTAGGTGACAGCTATGAATGATATTAAAACAGCACCCAAACACGTAAGCATCGTCACCTTTTCGCTTACCGCACTTGTTGTGGTTATGCTTTCGACACTAATATCTAATATTTTCGGTTACAGCTGGTACGGACTTGTGTCCGCCGCCGTAATGGTTGCAGTAGCAATACTGCTACATATCTTTGCAAAAACAAAGCCGATACTCTACCTGTTCAGCTTTGCAATAAATTCCGTCGCAGTCGGACGGGCGCTGTCGGCATACTATCTCACCTTCGGTGAAAAACCGCCTGTAAGTGACCTTATTATATTTTCGCTTCCCGCGGCGGCAATACTCATATTTGTCGGTATTATGCTGACACTTGATAAAAAAACAAAAAGGATAACGCTTATTCTTGCAACGCTTGTAAACCTCTGCATGCTTGCGTGGTTTCTTGTTATGTGGATATCCTCTGTTGATGCAGGCTTCAGCTACGGCTTTTTCACTCTTGTGCTGTCACTCGGTTACCTCTTGGCTTTCGGTGTCAGCGTGGGCCATGACGAAAGACCTGTGCTTCGTGATATCTCCTTTGCAAGCTTTAGTATAGTCGTTTCCGCCGTTTTGGCGGCAATATCCCTCCTGTCCCGCAAAAAAATAAAGGAGAAACAATGAAAAAACTGGATTATAATACCTATCTTGATAAGGTATACGGATGTTTTCTCGGCAAAACCGTGATCGGTACACTCGGCGCTCCCTTTGAAGGTGTCAAAATGCCGCTTGAACTTCCCTTCAAGCCTGAAATGATAAATACACTTCTTCCCAATGACGACCTTGACCTGCAGGTCATATGGTATGACGTTGTGAAAAAGCACGGTGAGGATTTCACCTCTTATGACATACTTCGCGCTTTTTGTGAAAAATATCCCGCAAGCCCCGGTGAGTATGCCGTCATGCGTAAAAACTTCAGCCGCGGCATCTTCCCGCCCTATTCGGGAGAGTACTGTAACGACTTTTACATAGAGGGAATGGGTTGTCCCATACGCTCTGAAATATGGGCGTGCCTTTCACCGTTTGATCCTACGCATGCCGCTGACCTTTCAGAGCGGGACGGCGTTATTGACCATAAAGGTAACAGCGTTTACAGTGAGCGCTTTTTTGCCGCACTTGAATCAGCTGCGTTTTTTGAAAGCGACCTTTTAAAGCTGATAGATATCGGTCTTAAAGAGGTTCCCGAAATTTGTAAATTCCGTGACCTTGTGAACGATACTCTGTCACTTTGCGAAAAATATGACGACGTAAAGCTTATTCTTCGTAAGATCCTTTTCAAATACGGACATCCCGACTGTACAAATCTATACGAAAATATTGCAATAACACTTATTGCTCTTTTAAAGGGTGATATGGATATGATAAAAACGGGTATGCTTGCGCTCAACTGCGGCTTTGATACCGACTGTACCTGTGCAACTGCGGGCGCGATCATCGGTCTTATTGACGGCGCAGAAAAGACGATTGCAAAGCACGGCTACGATAATATCCGCTTTAAGCTTGATGCGGACGTAAAGCTTCGCTCCGATAGGGTGAGTGATCTGTCAGAGGATATTGCGCTTCTCGGTGTTGCGCTCAATCCCGACATGATAGAAAATGCACCTGATACGGATTTTGATTTTGAACCGTCAAGCTATCCGCTTGTAATAACCGCGCACTATCAGGACGGTATGCCGTGTATGTACCCAAAAAAGCCCTGTAAGGTAACGCTTGAGATCAAAAACATCTCAGATGGTGCCGTTGCCTCTCAGTTTTCTCTTAAGGGAAAAGGCGTCAATGAACGCTTTTCGCTCGCTGTAGGCGCAGGGGAGAGTGCATCGTACGAATTTTACGCATCTGTTGACGGTGAGGATATTATTTACGATAAAAATATCTACTCACTGTACTATACCGTCGACGGTGCAACGCGTATTTTTGATTTCGGTGTTGCGGGCGCGCAGCCCTGGCGTGTTATCGGTCCTGTTTGGCGCACCGACCCCGTTTGTACTACAGAGCTTTTACAGCAGAATGATCTTGAATACAGAAAGATAACGCACGCGGTGGAGTATGACGGTGATATGAAGGATGTTTCCCGCCGTTTCCATCTTAATTTTGTAATTGATACTGAAACGGAATACATGTCGCATGACGCCTGCTTCAGACCCGCACGTGACACAAGGGATACTGAGTATGAGGAAACGGTCTATTGGCAGACAGAGGATACGATAAGAATGACAGACCTCTTCGGTTTCAAAGGTCCCTGTACCGCCTACCTTGCAAAAAAACTTGTATCACCTTACGATATTGAAGTGTGTGCGCAGATAGGCCACAGCGCGCCCTTCTCACTCTGGATAAACGGTGAGCATATCGCAAGCCGTGACTACTGCGATCAGTGGACGGCAGAAAACGTGCACGTTCAGAATATCAAACTGAAAAAAGGCGAAAATACGGTTCTTTTCCGTCTGACACGTGCCAACGAGGATGCAAAATTCAACCTATTCTTTTCTGACGGACCTTCGTGTACTGCTCACTTTACATGCTTTGGATCAGTAGATCCTGATAAATTTTAATAAAAATGACATATAATTTTTAAATTATATGTCATTGAGACCGTCAAAAAAGGCACAGACCGTGAAGAAAAGGATTACACCCTTGTCTCCACTTGTCAGGGGAGGTGGATTTTGCCGTGTGCGGCAAAAGACGGAGGGGTAGTTTAAATATGTACAAAAAAGATCCCATGAAAATCAATATTTTCATGGGATTTCTTCACTTCCCGCGAACTCGCTCTCTACCGTAC
>JAZPZR010000235.1:0-5554 GCA_045544795.1 Eubacteriales bacterium | reverse complement strand
TGAAGCAGTCGAATAAAAAAGTGCGGAAGAATTTTAATTCTTCCGCATTTTAAATTGAAGTTTTACGGGATGTACATATGACGTACTAGCCCCCACCTCCCTCTGACGAGGGAGGTGGATTTTGCCGTAGGCAAAAGACGGAGGGAGAGATCAAAATAGCAGTAATTCCTATGCTGTTCTCTCCCTCAGTCACCTTCGGTGACAGCTCCCTCGGAAGTCGGGAGCTGGGTTTTGCAAGTGCGTATTTTGCGGTTCGGGCAATTTTACCATCCCGCTAAACCGTAATTTTTACGGCTCTTTTATTTGACATTGTCAGTCACGGGTGATATACTTTTTTCATATATAATACACAAGGAGGTGTTTTTTATGGCAAAGGATCTTAAGGATTCGTGGAAGGATACGGGAGTGGGACTTGGTCATGCTTTCCGCGACCTCGGTAAAACACTTATAAAGACAGGCGCTACCGCTATGAAAAAAGCAGACAAGTGGGCAAACAGCGACGATTATAAGGAAAATGAGTCTGCTGAACAAAAGAAAGAGGAAGAATAGTACATGAGATACAGATTTTTGCGGTTTCCCGACGGAAAGCCAAAAGCGGTAACGCTCAGCTATGACGACGGCTGTAAGGATGACGTGCGCTTTTCCGACGTTATAACGCGCTACGGGCTTAAATGTACCTTTAACATCAACGGTAATAAGCACGGAAGCAATGCTATGACTGCCGAGCAGCTTCATGAATACTATCTTGATAAGGGACATGAGGTTGCCCTTCACGGCGATTTTCACAGGGCAGAAGGCTCGCTCCGTCCTATCGAGGCTGTGCGTGAGGTGCTTGACAACAGAATTTATCTTGAAAATAAGCTCGGCATGATAATTCGCGGTATGGCATACCCCGACAGCGGTATTACAAAAATGCACGGTGAGATAACCTATGAACAGGTAAAGGAAATCCTCACACAGCTTGACGTTGCATACTGCAGAACGCTCGGCGGTGATAATGAAAGCTTTATGCTCCCGACCGACTGGCACGCATGGATGCCGACAGCCCACCATATAAATCCCAATATACTTAGATTTATAGATAACTTCAATTCGCTCGATCCCGACGGGGCGCGCGGCGCAAACCGCTTCCCGCGTCTTTTTTACCTGTGGGGACACAGCTTTGAGTTTGAGAGAAACAATAACTGGGAACTTTTGGACACTATCTGTGAAAAGCTTGCAGGGCGCGACGACGTGTGGTATGCGACCAACATGGAAATTTACGAGTACGTAAGCGCATACCGCTCACTTATCTACAGCGCCGATGCAAAAATCGTGCATAATCCCACCAACGTAAAAATATGGTTTGACGCCGACGGCGTGACCTATACCGTTTCGCCGAATGAGACGATAACCGTTGAATAGGAGAATTAAAATGAGCAAAAGAATTATTTCTGTCATAACACTTATGGCTCTTGTTCTTTCCTTTACGGTGTTCTGCCTGCCGACCTTTGCGGCAAGTGACAAGACCGTGTGGGACGGAACGGAAGTACAGCCGACAGCAGACGGAGACGGAGACGGATATATTGATATCACGCTCCCATCACAGCTTGCGTGGGTGGTTGCAAACGAGGGTAACTCGGGCGGTAAGTTTGAGCTTTTGAACGATATCTGGCTCAACGACATTACCGTTGATACCAAAAACGGCACCTATACCAACAATATGGAAACCGAGCCGAAAAGCTGGTACACCCGCGAGGTAGGTACAGGCAAGGCTTCTGCCACCTTTAACGGAAGCATCGCGGGTAACGGCTTTACCATTCACGGCCTTTTCTACAATGACGAAACGGTAGAAACGAGCAAGACCTCTCCCGGTCTTATTCCTTTCCCCAAAAACGCAACGCTTACCGATATCAAGATCGACAACTCGTTTATCTTAAAAACGGGCGGCTCGACAGTTGCGGCATTTTGCGGAAGAACGCATCAGATAACCGTTAACATGCTTCGCTGTGTCGTAGGTGAGAACGTTTACATAAAAGGACCGTCGGGCGTTGCGGGCTTTGCAGGCGGCGGCGGCAGCGGCAGTAAGGTTAATATTGCCGACTGTGTAAGCTTTGCGACAGTTACGGGTACAGGCAAGGCGGCAGGTCTTATAGGTGACGTCTGGAATGCAAAAGACTGGAAGATGAACAATTCATATACCACCTCAGCCGCGGCAGTAGGTACCACAAAGGTACTTTCAAACAGTAAAAACAACTATTCTGCAAGCGGGTGTAAAAACTCGACAGCACTTACCGCTGAGCAGATGACGGGCACCGCTGCAAAAACAAACATGGCGTTTGATTTTGAAAACGTTTGGATGACAACAGAGGGTTACCCGCTTCCCCGCACTTACTTTGGCGGTGATATCACGATGGATACCTACCTTGTCGGTGACGACATCGGCATAACACCCGCCTTTGCGGTAGACGGAGTGGTGACCGTTCCCGACTCCTTCGGTCTTATTATCGACGGCAAGGAGTATACCGTTGACAAAGCATATTCGTTTGAGACTGAGCCTGATACGATTCACACGGTGACACCCTTTGTAAAATACATTGATAACATTTTCTACGGTGAGCCTGAACAGGTCTTGGCATCAGTGCTTGCAAATATCGAGTATAAAACGGCAGACGGTATAAGACGCGCAGAGCTTGACGAGAGCTTTAAGGGTTCGGCAATATATAAAAGCGGTATCTGGCAGACAGACGGCGTCGTAGAAAAACAGCCGACGGCAGACGCTGATTCGGACGGTTATATTGATATCACCGAGGCGTCCGAGCTTGCGTGGGTGGTTGCAAACAACGGCCAATCGGGCAAGTATGAGCTGCTTTGCGATATCGTTTTAAACGAGATAACGGTTGACGTTGATAACGAGACCTACGAAAGCACCCTGGGACTTGAGTTGCATCCGTGGTATTCAAGAACCTCTTCTACCTTCGTAGGTCAGTTAAAGGGTAACGGACATACCGTGCGCGGTCTCTTTTACGACGACAGTGAAACTCATTTCTATAATGAAGTGCGTGTGGCGGGCGGTCTTATTCCTTATCCCAAAAACGCGACCGTTACGGGAATCGGTATTGAGGATTCTTATCTTAAGATACATTCAAACTACTCGGTGGGCGCTATCGCGGGCTGTGTTCACGGCAACACGATAAAGCTTACGGTTGACAGCTGTTACGCAGGACAGAGCGTTTGCGTAAATTCATTTACAGCACCCGGCGGTATTCTTGGCGGTGGCGGTGCAAAGACGTCGGGCTACGTAAAAATAAGCAACTGCTACAGCCTTGCAACACTCAGCTTCAGCCAGCAGTATCACGGCGGTATTATCGGCAATAACTGGAATGCTTCCAACTACAGCATTACAAACTGTTATTCGCTTGCTCCCATCGCATCAAACATCGGCGGAACCTATACTGCTTTTGAAAACAACTATTCAACCGCTATTGACAACAAAAAACTGGCAACAGTTGTAAATGAGCGCGATATGCAGGGCTACAGCGCACGCGTTTACATGCCGGGACTTGATTATGAAAACGTCTGGGTCACGACAGATTCCTTCCCCGCGCTCAGAGTTTTTGATTCTGAGCTTCGCGGCGCAGACTTTGGTATAACAGACTACAGCCTTGATGTGACCGACGGCATCGCGTTTAAGCTTATGCTTGAGGGAACAGAATCAGGCGGTATCGAGATAAACGGTGAGGACGTTGCCGTTACCGAAAATGAGTATATATTAAAAGCAGAAGCGGACACCGTCTATACTGTAAAGGCATTTACAGAATACGAGGGTACACGCGTTTACGACAAGGAGTACACACTTTGCGCGGCAGTGAGTGCGGCTGCGGCGTATGACCTGGCAAGCGATGATGAAAAAGCGGCGCTTGACACTCTTTTTGAAGGCTCCGAAATTTATGAGTCGGAAAAGGATGAAAGCATTACCTTCTCGCTTTTTGCAGACTTCCACTACGTTCAGGACGGCTATATTTCAACAATTGCCGACATCAATTCTATTCTTAAGCGCGCAAACGACAATGACGCGGCGTTTGTAATGAGCGCAGGCGACTTTTGTAATAACTACGCAGGCTCACCTGAGCTTTTCAAGGCGTATCACGAAAACGAATACGGCATTCCCACCTATAACGTATACGGAAACCATGAGCTTCAGACGGCAGGCAACTCAATGGCAAACGTCACTCCCAGCCTTACAAGCGGTGACGGTGTCGTATGGGGCACCGAGGACGGACAGATAGGTGACGGAAGCATCGGCTACTACTACTTTGATAACGGCGGCTTCAGAATTATCGCGCTCGACACGACCTATTCGTTCGAACCCGCCACAAACGAGTGGGAGCATAACGGCGCAGGCACGACCTCACCCGAAAGCGATAATATTCATACCGAGGCGCTCGGACCTACTCAGCTTGCATGGCTTGACAGCGTGCTTATGGATGCGGCGGATAAGGATATCCCCTGTATCGTTGTTGCGCATGACGGTATGTCGGGACTCTTTGCCACCTCTTCTGCAGATGCAGATAAGGTACGCGCTCTTTTTGCAAAGGCAAACGCGAAAAACGACGGCACGGTTCTCATGTGCATAAACGGACATCTTCACACAAACCATCAGGGCTATAGCGAAGGCGTTTTCTATATGGATATGAACACCGTAAGAAACTGTCTGTGGAAGAGTAACGGTACAGCGCATTACAGCGAGGGTCAGACCTTTATATACGAAAACTACGACGATGAGGGCAATCTTATCGAGATAGTTGAGAAAAACGTGACAGAGGTGGGCGGTTCGACAAAAACCTGGTATTCAGCAGATCCTCTCAGCGCAATTGTTACCGTAAACAAAAGCGGTGTTATCACAGTTGAAGGCGTTGAAAGCAAGTGGCTTTACGACGTAGCGCCCGCATCGACCGCATCGGGTGTTGAGCCGAGAGTATCTTCGGGTACATACTTTGACTGCGATAAATCGGGTCATGTGTATGAGGTTACCGAAAAAACCGAAACAACAGAGACCCTTACATGTAAAAATACACTCTGCGGTCATACTGCAGACAGGGAGATACAGGTACAGCCTTCAGTTATCCCTGACGAGAGACTTCCTAAGGTTGAGCTTAACGAGGCGGGCAACGGCGTTTCAATCGACATGCTTGGCTCATGGGCAACAAGAGTATACTGGGGCTACATCGGTGAGGGAGAGATTCCTTACAAGTGGTTTGACGATTTCAGACTCGGATGCGGTACAGATTACAATGCTGACTTTGCACCCAGAGCCGAATCAAAGTACTACTTCACAAAGAAGGGCTACTACAGATTCGTACTTAAGTGCATCGTAAGCGGTGACTCTGTCGACAACTACGAGTACAAGGATATGGTATACACCTTCTACTACGACGGAAATGCAAAACCTGAGGTTCCCTATCTTAAGATAGTGGACGGTAACACGGTAGAGGTCGAAAAGAACGGTCTTGCAGTTACAAAGATGTACTACGGTAACATCGGTGACACAAACGTACCGTACGGCTGGTTCAAT
>JAZPZR010000234.1:0-6016 GCA_045544795.1 Eubacteriales bacterium | reverse complement strand
TCCACACAAAATATAAAACAAGTCGGCTACAGATCCGATTACCGATGCTATGTCATTTTCGTTAAGAAACAAAGCAAACGACTTTGATATTGATAGTGAAAAGCCATAACAAAGACAGGTTACAACAGTGGGCAAAAATATTAACAAAAGTATAACTATACCCGATACGGAAAAAACAGTTTTTGTATTTGAAGCTATAGTAAACATTGAATCAACACTAGACGTAAGCGTTGAACCGATAACAGGTATAAAAGAACCTACAGCGTTTTTTACAGAACGTTTTAATACCGAATCAGAAGACACAGATAAAAAATTCTGTAAAGACATAATAAAAGAAAACAACGTTACAAAACCTGATATTACCCATTTTATAAATTTTTTTATCTGAGTATCAACGGATAAAAAATTAAAATTCTTTGATACTTTACCAAGCAAGGAAAAAGATAAAAAAAGACACGTAAGCGGAACAAGCAGACTATGTGATATTTTCTGTAAAAGAGCAGATACAAACGATACGGACGTTGAAAAGACAGTGCCGGAAAATGAATCACCTGATGAAATACATAGTGTCACGATGACAGGAACTGCAGATGAACAAAAAACACCTGTTGAATCAATCGATTCCTTTACAAGAATCAGCGTTTCTCTTACATACGGAAAGCACAAGGCTGTAATTGCAATAAAAACAGCAACCGCATATGTACTTTTAACGTTCAAAAAATCCGACTGTACACCTTTTAAAAAAACAGAGAGCAAAACGGTACAACAAATGCTTAAACAGAGTTTCAATGCTGTTTTTATGCTTTTTAAAAATGAATTGTAAATGATTTTTAAAAGTGAATCGGTTGATATCAGTTCATTTATTTCATCGACGGTCTTATCCGAAAACTCTTCGGGAGCACCGTCTAAAAAATTTTTGTAAAGTTCTGTTTCTGCAGCGAAACATCGGGTGCTGAAAAGAAAAATGAAAATAAAAATCAGTATGGGTTTTAAATACTTTGCCATAGCTTTGACATCCAATCAAGTACGTCTGTATAAATAGGAAGAGAGAGTATAATTATAGTGCACCTGCAAATAAATTCAGTAGAGAAAACAAGAGTGTTTTCTCCGTTATCCTTACACAAATTTGATGTAAAATTACCTAAAAAGCAGACCGCGGTACATTTAAGCAATATTTCAAGGTATTTATTGTTAAAGCCTGAGCTTTCAGACAGTTTTTTTACAAGGTCTACTGCAGGAATAATAAAATTTATCGACGTTATTGCAAGAATTACACTTATTACGAACGTCATAATTCTGCTTATACCGGAATTCAAAGGCTTTAATACCCCGATAAGTATAAGAGAAGATATAATATATAAAAATATCTTTACGTTCATATATTAAACAAGCTTTCTAACGAAGAAAAAAGCGTTTTTATCTCATCAATAACAGCCAGCAATACTATAATTATTCCGCAAATTGTGGTTATCATTGTATATTCGTCTTTTCCTGCCTTTGAAAGAATGGTATTAAGTATTGCTATAATTATTCCGATTGCCGTTATTTTAAAAATTAAGTTTATATCCATATTAAAAAAGTATAATTCCAATCCACAATGCAACCGCGATTGCTATCTTTATTGAAAAAGGTCCTGATTTTTTCAGCGAATTTTTAGAGTTTTCCAATTGAATTTTAAGAGCATCAACCGTAGACGAACAGAGGGACAGCTCATCTGCATACCCTCCATTTCCTGTGTTAGTAAAAAAATTCAGTAGAATAACCTTGTCTTCGTTCAGTAATTTAAGACTGTCAAAATACTGATTGTCAGTTATCATCGCATCTTTTAACGGCATACAACGTAAATTTCGTTGACACTCAGATAAGTATTCACCCGGATCCTTTTCGTTTAAAACGATATCGGTAAAAGATTTCCTTTCCATTTTCAGCTTTAGCAAATACTTGCTCAAAAGACCGATAAACATTTCAAGAGAATCGACACGGTCTTTATACTTTTCATAAAACGATACACCTATAAGAAGTGCACTAATTATCAGAATAACTATTCCAACTGTTTTCATTGTATCTGTTGACTTTGATTACCTTTCTTATTTTACCGGGGCTTTTACTGCCTTGTAAAATAATTATCTTATCAATTGCACCATGGTCGATCAATCTCTCGATCTGAGGACGTTCCAAAAGCTGTTGTTCGCTTATTGCATGTGTGGATACAATTATCGGTACACCCGCATTAACGGCCTCCAGAATAGCGTTCACATCATCTGAACCGCCGATCTCATCGCATATCATCACCTGCGGGGACAAACACCTGAGCGCTGTCATCAAGCCGTCACTTTTGCTATACTCACTTAATACGTCTGTAAGATTTCCGACGTTTTTTCCCGGCATGCTTGCACACATAGCACTAATCTCATTACGTTCATCAATTACACAGCTTCTGAAGCCCAGAATTGAGAGCATTCTTGCTATATCTGTAAGCAATGTTGTTTTACCGCTGCACGGCTCACCTACTATAAGTGTAGAAAAAATATAATCGTCTGATACTATTTCATTTATCAGCTTGTCAGAGCAATTTTTAATTTGCTTTGAGATTCTGAATACTATCGATGAGATATCCGTAATATTTGTAATTGTACCGTTTGTGTATATTGCTTTTCCGCAAAAACCGACACGGTGTCCGCCGCTTATTGTAATATATCCCTTTGGTATACAGTTTTCATATTTAAAAATTGCACCGTCACATAGCCTTGAAAAAGCTTGCTTGATTTCATCGGGTGAAAGCGTTATAGGTTGGTTGTCATAAAACAGTATTCTGTTTTCCGTTCCTGCAGTTATACTGCATACACCCGATGACCTTAATCTTATCTCAGTGATTTTGCATAACACAGACGTCGGCAGTTTATTTATCGCAGTCACCGCCCTATCGGGAATAAACGGTAAAATTTCTTCTTTCCAATTACTCATTTGATGTCTCCTATAGTTGTCCTTTTGTACATGTTATTATGACATCAAATAAAATAGAACGGTTTTTAAAAATAAAAAAGGAGCTTCAATAATGAAACTCCTTAAATCTTATTTGATCATTTCTAAAAATTCATTTTCATCAATTATCGGAATACCAAGCTTGTTCGCCTTATCCGCCTTACTTCCCGGCTTATCACCAAGCAAAAGATAACTCGTTTTAGCAGACACAGAGGAAGATGTTTTTCCACCGTAGCGCTCGATTATTTCCGACGCTTCATTACGAGAAAGAGAATCAAGTCCTCCGCTTAAAACAAATATTTTACCTGCAAATCTATCGTCTACATCATCGTCATCGTAGGATGTTTTAACACCTGCCGTTTTGAGTTTTTCGATAAGCTCAACGTTTGATTGAATGCCAAAAAAGTCAACGACTGATTTTGCGGAAATATCGCCAAAATCATTTATTTCAACGATTTCATCAACCGATGCAGAAATTAACGCATCAATGGTTTTAAAGCGTTTCGCGAGAAGTTTTGACGCTTTTTGACCGATATTCTTTATACCGAGAGCATTTAACAAACGGTCAAGTCCCGCATTCTTTGATTTTTCTATCGAATCGATCAGTTTTACAGCAGAAACGTCAGCAAAACCATCAAGTCCGATAACGTCGTTTTCTTTTAAAGAATATAGATCCGATGCATCGGATATCAGGTTATTCTTTATAAGCTGATCAACAACAGACGGTCCCAGCCCGTCAATATCCATTGCCTCTTTTGAAACAAAGTGAACGATTTTTCTGAATATTTTTGCTTCGCAAAGCGGATTTGGACATCTTACCATAATTCCGCTTTCATCGAAAATAACGTCAGTATCACACTCAGGACATTTTGTAGGCATAACGTATTCTTTTTCAGTTCCGTCTCTCTTTGTCTTATCAACACGGACGATCTCGGGGATTATCTCCCCTGCCTTCTGGACAATTACCGTATCACCGATACGGATATCAAGATCTTTTATAAAACATCTGTTATGAAGTGTCGCCCTTGAAACCGAAGTACCTGCAAGCCGTACTGTGTCAAACACAGCGTTTGGGGTCAACACACCCGTTCTTCCTACACTGATAATTATATCACGCAATACAGTTGGTTTTTGTTCGGGCGGATATTTATAGGCAACAGCCCATTTGGGAAACTTTGTGGTTTCGCCGATTTCATCACGAAGAGATAAATTATTTACTTTTATCACGGCGCCGTCAATGTCAAAACCAAGCTCATTTCTTATTTTATCAAATCTTTCAATTTCAGAAAAAGCCGACGTAATAGAATTAAAGCAATTATAGAAGGGACTCACCTTAAAGCCAAGCTTAATTAGATAATCAAGACTCTCACTATGAGTGCTGAACTTTTTTGAATCACATTTTTGTATATTAAATATAAAAATGTCAAGGCCTCTGTTTGCAGTAATGCTGCTTTCAAGCTGCCTCAAAGAGCCTGCCGCAGCGTTTCGGGGATTGGCAAAAAGCTGTTCTCCGCTTTCTTCACGTTCCTTATTGATTTTTTCAAAGCTTTTGTGAGGCATAAAAACCTCACCTCTGACAATAATATCAATATCTTCAGAAAGCCTGAGAGGCACTCCGCTTACCGTTTTGATATTTGCGGTCACGTCTTCGCCTTCTATGCCGTTACCGCGCGTAGAACCGCGAAACAGAATTCCGTTTTTATATTCGATAGCAACTGATAAACCGTCAATCTTAAGCTCAACAGCATACTCTGCATTATTATCTATTTTTTTAATTCTGTTATCAAAATCCTCAAGCTCACTGTAAGAAAAAACATCCTGAAGACTTTTGAGCGGAACTTCATGTATAACTGTATCAAAAGTATTAAGCGCCTGACCGCCGACTCTTTCTGTCGGAGAATACTCAAGTTTATATTCGGGATACTCTTCTTCAAGCTTTTTGAGCTTCCTTAACATCATATCATAGTCGTAATCACTTATTTCGGGTGAATCCTCTACATAATACTTATGACTGTGATAATTAAGTGCGTCAACAAGCTCTGATATTTCTTTTTTTATCTGTTCATTGTTCATCTGAAAATACCGTTTTTAAAATTTCATCCGTTTTTTCGGTGTTTTTAACTATTTTATCAAAATCAGCAACAAAATCCATCGGATATTTTACGTTTATAACTCTTTGAACGTTTGTTCCGTCAATGATCTTTGTTGAAGCGCCTGCACCGCAAGCGAGAACGGAATGTACATCCTCCATCATATATATGTTATAAAGACATGGGGTATCCTTTTTACAAAAACCGATGTTTTCACCGTTTGCAACACAGTTTTTTTGTCTGTAAATATAGTATGGGAGATAGCCGCTCTTTTTAATCGTATCATAAACATATTCAATCATTGCGTCTACGTTTTCGTCGATCGGTCTGTAATTCTCATTTGATTGAGATAGCTCAGCCGAGCGTTTGATTGCAAGTGTATGTACCGTAATATTATCCACACCTGTTTTAATAACGTCATCAACCGATTTTTTGAATGAATCGACAGATTCACCGGGAAGTCCTGCTATAAGATCTGTATTAATACTTTTAAATCCAACTTTCATGGCAAGATTTACAGCGTTTACATAATCGTCAAATGTATGATTACGGTTAACGTTATGTAATACTGAATTATTTGTAGTCTGAGTGTTAATACAGACCCTGTCAAAGCCGAAATCTTTTAAAAGTAACAGTTTACTTTCTGTAACCGTATCGGGTCTTCCCATCTCGAAGCAAAGTTCACCGATTCTTTTAACGTCAAAGCACTGAGAGATAACCAAAAGAAGCTCTTTAAGCTGGTCTACAGAAAGAATGCCGGGAGTTCCACCGCCAATGTAAAGCGATTTAACGTTCAAATTATATTTTTGCACAAGAGCAGCTTTAAGCCTTATCTCTTGTAATAAGTAGGATATATACTCGTCTAACAGTTTTTCCTTATTAACAGCTGAAATACTTATAAACGAGCAATAAGTGCATTTACTGGGACAAAAAGGAATTGAAAT
>JAZPZR010000233.1:0-6508 GCA_045544795.1 Eubacteriales bacterium | reverse complement strand
AGTGAGACACCTGATTTCCGAAAACAACACCCTTGCCGCATACATCGCATTTTGCCATAAGTATACACCTCCACTTAAATTTTACAACAGACACTGTAGCACATACTTTTAAAAAATGCAAGTGTTTTTTTAATTTTTATTTGTTGAATATCTTATATTGTTTTGGTATAATGAAAATAACATACGTTTGGGAGGTAGGTTTATGGAAAACGGCTCGCATTTAAAGCTGTCAAAGCTTATAAAAGACTTAAAGCTTGAGCAGGTGTTCCTGCCCGAAAGCAAGCTGAATACTGAGATAACCAACACCGACATTAACCGTTCGGGTCTTCAGATATCAGGCTTTACCCGCCACTTTGACTACACACGTATTCAGATATTCGGCAGGGTGGAAAACGACTATCTTAACGATATTGACGCCGGCACGCGAAGAGAAAATCTGGACAAGTTTTTCTCCTTCGGCTTTCCCTGTCTTATAATAACGCGTAATCTGCACGTGCCTGACGACGTTATTGAGATGGCGCAAAAGCATGAGGTTCCGCTGCTTCGTACCGAGCTTCACACCTCGCAGTTTGTCAGCAGTATCATTTACTATCTCAACCAGCACCTCGGCGAGCAGATAACCCGCCACGGCGTTTTTATCGAGGTGTACGGTGAAGGTATACTGCTTCTGGGCGAGAGCGGTGTCGGTAAGTCGGAGACGGCTATCGAGCTTGTAAAGCGCGGACATCAGCTTATCGCGGACGATGCGGTCATAATCAAAAAGACCACCGCAAAAAACCTTACGGGTACGGCACCTGAGGTGATACGGCATTTTATCGAGCTTCGCGGTATCGGTATCATAAACGTGCGCCGTCTTTTCGGTGTCGGCTCTATCAAGGAGAGCGCGAAGATCGACATGGTGGTCAACATTGAAAACTGGGACCCCGACAAGACCTACGACAGACTGGGTATTGACACAAAATACGAGGATATACTCGGTGTGCGCCTGCCCTCGCTTACCATTCCCGTAAAGCCGGGCAGAAACCTCGCGGTAATACTTGAGGTTGCGGCGATGAACAACCGTCAGCGCAGAATGGGTTATAACGCGGCTGAGGCGCTTAACAACAAAATTATTGAAGATATGGAAAAACAGATGAAGGAGCAGGAAAATGTATAATTTAGGAATTGATCTTGGCGGTACAAACGTTGCCGCAGGCGTTGTTGATGAAAACTATAAGATAGTAGGTAAATATTCGGTGCCGACAAACGCGGCGGCGGGTATCGACGCGATAATTGACAACATAAAGGCGGCAGCCCTCGGTGCAATTGAGGCGGCAGGAATAACGCTTTGTGACATCGGCAGTATCGGTATCGGCTCGCCCGGTGCTATCAATGCAAAAGACGGCATCGTTGATTTTGCGGCAAACCTCGGCTTTGACCACACCCCGCTTGCAGACCTCGTTTCCAAAAAGCTTGACGGCAAGCCCGTCCACGTTGAAAACGATGCTAACGTTGCGGCGTACGCGGAGTACGTTGCGGGCGCTGCAAAGGGTGTTGAAAACTCTGTCACCATCACGCTCGGCACGGGTGTCGGCGGCGGTATGCTGATAAACGGCAAGATATACTCAGGCTTTAACAACAAGGGCGGCGAGTTCGGTCATATCGTTATCGAGCGCGACGGCTGGCCCTGCACCTGCGGAAGACGCGGCTGTTGGGAAGCATACGCTTCTGTTTCGGGTCTTATCAAGCTTACAAAGCAGGAGATGATCGCGGACAAGACGTCAGCCATGTGGGACGAGTGCGGCGGCGATATCGACAAGGTTAACGGGCTTACCTCATTTAACGCGATGCGTAAAAACGACCCCGCAGGCATGTACGTCGTAAGAAGCTATATCAAGTCTATTGCGGTCGGTATCGTAGACGTTATCAATATTTTACAGCCTGAGGTGCTCTGTATCGGCGGCGGTATTTCAAAAGAGGGTGACACCATCCTTCTCCCCGTTCGCGAGATGGTAAAGAGCGAGCTGTTTTCGAGAAAATCAGACGCGTCTACCGAGATAAGAATGGCAAGCCTCGGCAACGACGCAGGAATTATCGGCGCGGCATTACTTGGAATTAAGGAATGAAGCATGCCTTCATGCGAGCCGTAAGCGAGCACTTCATAAAGGCGAAGCCTTTACTTCATTTTTGCTTTAAGCAAATACTTCATTAAAAAATCACCCTTTCGGGTGATTTTTTTGCATCATGAATTGCATGACTGACGTCACGCCAGCCAACCGAGGTCCTTGAAGCTGTTTATAAGAAGCGAAGACCACTGTGCCGTATGCGGATATTTTTCCGCAAGGCCGAGACCGTGGTGGCCGTCGGGGAAGATGTGCATTTCAACGGGTACGCCGTTCTGACGGAGCTTTGTTGCATAGGTATAGCTGTTTATTACGTTAACGCTCGCATCCGCCGCAGTATGCCATATAAACGCCCTCGGTGTGCTCTCGCTTACAAGAAGCGAGGGGTCGTACTTAAACGCATCTGTAAACGATTCGCCTCCCAAAAGATTTCTGTACGAGCCGAAATGCGCCACCTTATCGGGCGCGGGTGCTACGATTACGGGATAGCAAAGAATCTGCATATTCGGCAAAAAGCACTCGTCGATAGGCTCAACGTCCTCAAACTCGATCGGCTCTGAATATGTAGAGGTGAGCGCGGCAAGGTGACCGCCCGCGGACGAGCCCATGACCGCTATCTTGTTTTTATCAATGCCGTACTTATCCGCATTCTGTCTTACCCATCTGACACCGCGTCTTGCATCGACAAGCGGAAGCGGGAAGGTGTGGGGTGACACCCTGTACTGTACCACAAAGGCGGTGATGCCATGCGCGTTCAAAAACTCCGCATAGCCCTTGCCCTCATGAACGGCACGCTTTGCGTAGCCGCCGCCGGGGTAGATAACGACCGCCGCGTCGCTTTTTTTATTTTCGGGAAGGTACACCTCTATCACGGGTGTTTCTTCTGCAAGTCCGGGTGTATTTTGCCAAAGCTTTACTGTTTCCATAGTCAGTTCCTCATAAGTTGTGTAATTTGTTCTTTTTCGGCGGTGCCGTCAAGCGCCATCACCTTATCGTAAACCGCCTGCGATCTTGCCACAGTCTTTGCGATAAAATCGTCCGACGGCTTCCATTCAAAATTATAATCGGGGTTGTTATAAAAATCGGGGTTGGAATTTTTTTCAAGCACTACCCTGAAGATCTCCTGATAGCGCTTTAAAACGTTGTTGATATCCGAGTGACCCTCGATGCGCTTATTGACAGCCTTGACCGCAAGGTCATACTCCTCACGGTAAGTTTCAAGCGTGCCGACTGACAGCGCCTCTGTCTCGGAAAGAGCAATGGTAAGACCGCCCGCCACGTCAAGTCTTGGATAAGACACGGTTGACGGATAGAGAAGATACACCACCTCGTCACCGTACACCCACGGGTCAGCATCGAGTATGTAGGTCTCGTTCTGCTTAAGTCCCACGCGCGTGATAAACTCGGTCGGTGTGCCCGCCCAGTAGACGTGCGCGGTACCTGTCGGTGTATAGCCGTCGTAGCTTTCGACGATATTTACCGTATATTTTGTATACTTTGATATATCAAGGTTATACTTGGTCATGACCGCATTCACCGTCTCAACGCCCGTTATTTCGGCGCGGAAAAGGCTTTTTTGCAGTTCGACGATATTTTCAAGTCGGGTGGCAAGCTTTACGTCCTCACCCGTTATTTTTACAGTTTCGCTTTTACATCCGCAAAGCAAAAGCAAAAGGCAAAGTAAAATTGCAACAATTCTTTTTTTCATAATTTTTTCCTTAGGTTAAAATGTCAAATCCGAACCTGTTTTAAAAAGGCGGATTTTCACTTTTACTATGTTAAAATACTCGTAAATCCTGTCGCCTTACAAGAATGAATAGGTTAAAAAGCACCGAAATATGCAGATTAGAGGCAGGTTCCAATTTGACCTTTTAACCTATACAATAGGTATTCCCTCAGGCATCTGTTCGTCTTCTTCATCCTCCGCAGGTGTCTCTTCAGGCGGGGTCTCCGTAACAGGCGGGGTCTCCGTAACAGGCGGAGTTTCCGTAACAGGCGGAGTTTCCGTGACAGGCGGAGTTTCCACTGCAGGCGGTGTCTCCACTACAGGCTGTGTTTCCGTGACAGGCGGTGTCTCCGTAACAGGCGGAGTTTCGATAGGCGGCGCGTTGAATACAGGCGCATCCTCATACTGAATTTCGGGTTCTTCGGGTTCTTCGGGTGTTTCTGTCACCGTATCCTCAACTGTCGGAGTTTCGGTCACGGGCGGAGTCCCGTCAACTATCGGCGGTGTAAAGGTAGGTCTTTCCACAGCGGTGGACTTATTATATATCTCGACCGCCTCGGCAAAAAATGCCGTCTGTCTTGCATAAAAGCTCTGAAGCTTGTAATACATACTGTTGATACGGCTTCCGAAGGTGTAGCCGTTTTTCTGCTCAAGCGCCTTTTTCTGCGCGCTAGAAATGCAAAATGCAGTCGACAGGTCGATATCGACACCGCCGTCGATAAGACCCTGATAGAAAATGGGCGTAGAATGTGAGTTTATAAGCATGGTATCGGTCACACGCGCGATCTCAAGCCGTTCGGAGTAATCCGTCTCAACGTAAATGCGCACAAAACGCGGCGCCCACGCATCATGCGGGTTTTCTGCGCGAAGACGGATATTGCTTATATCAAACACCGTCATACCCTCAGGCATTTCAATGCGGAATACCGACGTCGTACCCATCTCAAAATCGTCTGTACCGAGAGTGTCGAGCGCAAAGCTTTTTGAATAGCTTCCGTCAGGTAATTTCGTGTAAAAATCCATATCGAGATACATCATTCCGTCATAATCAAACGAATCGCTGTCGGGAACGGTAACTCCCTTTGTATAATAGGTAAGCAGATTGTTCTGCACCTCGATATTGGCGGTTTCTATCGCAACGCTGAGCACTTTACCGCCGTTAAGACCGAACGCGTCAAGCGTATCCTCTTTAAGCGCGGTGACAGCCTCCTTATCAAGCTCTGCCTGATTAAAGGCAAGAAAATAGGTGTACAGCTCGCTTGCCCTGTTATAGCGGGGCGTTTTTTTGCAGACAAGCTCAAGTGACGACTGCTTTATCGCGCTGTCCCCTTCACCGAACACCGCAAGGCTCTCCCACGTTTCCTTTGCTATCATGACAGGCTCGTTTCCGAGCAGGAAGTAAACGCGCGCCCAACGGCAGTGCCAGTCATCAAATTTATTTTTTATATCGGGAACTGCGACAAGCCGAAGCTCTGATATATCAAACGGTGTTTTGCCAAAGGGCAGAATTACCGTGAAGGTATCTGTAGCTCCCGCCTCGAAATTATCGTAGTTGGTGTTGTTAAGGCTGTACTCCTGTCTGTCACCGTCCGAAAAAACGACAAGCAGGTTGACGTTACCGCGGTCAAGGTCAACACCCTTTTTGACAAACCTGTTTTCGTCATCAGTCTGAAGCGTTACCTGAATTCTGTTTGACGAGCCGAGCATTTCAAGTGTATTAAGATAAGGCACGCTCCTGTCATACTCTGTCAGCGAAAGACGGCGGATAACGCTTTTGTCGGCATTGAAAAAGCCGCCCGCAAGGTTTACAAAAAAGTATGCGCCGACCGACAGCGCCGTGATACAGGTGACCGCCGCGTAGGTGACGATGGCAGGTGACGAGGTCATGGCATTTCTGAACTTTTTACTGCACAAAAAGCGGATAAGTCTTCGCCATATGAATTTTATGTTTACCGCAAACCATTTTTTAAGGCGCTTTCTGTAGCGCAGGTCGCGAAATCTCTCAATAATTTTTTTCAAAATATGCTTCCTCCGATAGTTATACATTATAAGTATAGCATATATAAATGTATTTTCAAATATTTTTTTATTTTTTATACATAAACGCAAAAAGCGCGGTAACAATAGTAACATAATCAAAAGAGAAGAGGTTTTTAATATGATAGACAAAATCGCGCTTGCGCTGACTGTTATCGGCGCGCTCAACTGGGGAAGCATCGGTCTTTTCAAGTTTGATATCGTTGGCTTTATCTTCGGCGGTACCGATTCGCTGATATCACGCATTATTTTCACGATAGTGGGTATTGCAGGGCTTTGGGCGATATCGATACTGTTCAAGCGCATCGTAGCAAAGGAAATGTAAAAAAGAATCGCGGATTTCTCCGCGATTTTTTTGTGACTTCCAAAAAAGGCACAGACCGTGAAGAAAAGGATTACACCCTTGCCTCCACTTGTCAGGGGAGGTGTCGAGCGAAGCGAGACGGAGGGGTAGTTTAAATATGTACAAATAATAGTCCCATGAAAACGCTAGTGTTTTCATGGGATTTCTTCACTTTCCGCGAACTCTCCCTCTCGTTCGTCAAAGCAAAGCGCCTATTTTTCCGCATTGTCGGGTTGACAATGCTTCATAATGCCACTTGCTTTTCCTCTTAACTCGCAAAGCGTCTTTGCGAGTTATACC
>JAZPZR010000232.1:0-4161 GCA_045544795.1 Eubacteriales bacterium | reverse complement strand
AGTATACACATTCTACATCATGTAGAACAAAAAGTCAACACCTTTTTTGAAAATCAGATAAACCGCGGTTTGTCGGAGAAATTCGTCCCTTACAAAGATTACAATAAAAACGGAAGAAGCATTTAACTTCTTCCGTTTTTTGAGTTAATTCTCAGTTTGAACCAAGCAACATTCTGTCGTTTGCAAACTCACCGTCAGATGCCTTTGCAAACAGCTCCATAAGGTCAGAAACCTGAAGCTTTTGTTTTTCTTCGCCTGAAATATCGTAAATGATCTTACCCGCGTTCATCATGATAAGTCTGTTGCCAAGACGGATAGCATCCTTCATGTTGTGGGTTATCATGATTGTTGTGAGGTTGTTTTCATTGACGATTTCCTCTGTGATTTCAAGCACCTTTGCGGCAGTCTTGGGGTCAAGCGCCGCGGTATGCTCGTCAAGAAGCAAAAGCTTGGGATTGTTCATCGAAGCCATAAGAAGCGTGATAGCCTGACGCTGACCGCCCGAAAGAAGACCTACCTTTGTTGAAAGTCTGTCCTCAAGACCGAGGTCGAGCTTTTCAAGCATCTCGCGGTAAAGCTTTCTGTCAGCCGCCTTTATCGACCAGCCGAGTCCGCGTGTTTTTCCGCGCTTTGTAGCAAGCGCCATGTTTTCTTCTATCCACATATCAGCGGCAGTTCCTGTCATCGGGTCCTGAAATACGCGGCCGATAAACTTTGCGCGCTTGTGTTCGGGAAGCTTTGTAATATCTATGTTATCAATGATGATATTGCCTTCGTCTACAGGATAAGTACCTGCGATCGCATTGAGCATTGTTGATTTTCCTGCGCCGTTACCGCCGATAACCGTTACGAAATCACCGTCGTTAAGCGTGAGCGACAACTCGTTTAAAGCAACCTTTTCGTTGACGGTGCCCGCGTTGAATATTTTCGTTATGTTTTTAATTTCTAACATTTACACCGTCTCCTTTGCTTTCTTTTTGGATTTTGAAAAATATGTCTTTTTGAGGTAGGGAACAGCAAGGAATACTGCAACAACGATAGCCGAAAGCATCTTGAGAAGCTCAGGGTCAACGCCGATGTAGATGACAGTCTGATATACGATGTAGTAAACGACACCGCCTGCAACTACCGATAAAAGACGGAGTGCAAAATTGTGCTTTGCAATTTTGCCGAAAAGTGATTCACCTATAATAACAGCCGCAAGACCGATAACGATAGCGCCGCGGCCTGTGTTTATATTTGCAGAGCCAAGATAGAACGAGAGAAGCGCACCTGAAAGTGCAACGATACTGTTTGAAAGCATAAAGCCGAAAAGCTTTATCATGCTTGTGTTGATGCCTTGCGCACGGCTCATATTTTCATTACAGCCTGTAGCGCGTACCGCTGAGCCGAGGTTTGTACCGAAAAACCAGTAGAATACACCGACAATAACCGCAACGATGATGAGCAGGAATATTGCCGTAAGACCGAGCTTGTCAGTCGAGATAAAGTACTCTTTACCGTAAGGGTAGGTGATGTTTGACGTGCCTGCCATGATCTTAAGATTTATTGACCATAGCATCAGCTGTGTAAGAATACCCGACAAAATCGCGGGGATTCCGAGCAGGGTATGGAAAACACCCGTAATAAAGCCTGTCAGCATACCCGCGAGCATTGCCGCAACTATTGCGATCCATACGGGAAGATCCGTCTTTGTGGTGAGTACGGCACAGACAGCCATACCTGTAACTATCGAGCCGTCAACCGTAAGATCGGCCATGTCAAGAACCTTGTAGGTGATGTAAACACCTATTGCCATAATGCCCCATATGATACCCTGTACCATTGCGGGCGGCAATGATTTAAAATAAGTGAGAATAAACAATTTGTATTTCCTTTCTATACACAACAGTATGCACCGACCTGTTTTTTCAGGTCGATGCATAAGTTATTTATTACTGTTCGATTGCAGTGTAGCCTGCAGTTTTAAGTGCTTCAACGTCGATACCGAGTTCGGTACAGATCGTCTCGTTGTACATCTTTGTAAGCTTTTCTTCGGGTGTGTACTCAATAGCCATTGTTGAGATATCAGCACCGTTCTTAAGAATGTCTACTGCCATTTCACCGGTCTTGTAGCCGAGGTCGTAGTAGTCGATTGAAAGTGTTGCGATACCGCAGCCCTTGCAGATACCCTGCTCACCCGCGATGATCGGCTTTTTGGTCGTCATTGCGTTGTAGATAGCCGTTGCACACTCTGCAGCAGTATTGTCTGTAGGAACGTAGAGCGCGTCGTTTTCATCAGCAGCCTTCTGAGCGACGAGTGCTACGTCTGAGCTGTCCGAGAAGGTGTATACTGTAGCGGTGATGCCCTTGCCGTCGAGGAATTCTTTTACCTTTTCAACCTGGTATACCGAGTTGGGCTCAGCTGAGCAGTAAAGAAGACCGACCTTTTTAGCATCGGGAAGAATGTCAAGGATCATCTGTCCCTGCTGATCAAGGGGAGCAAGGTCGGAAGTACCTGAAACGTTACCGCCTACGGTGCCGTTAAAGTTCTCAATACCAAGACCTACACCGTACTCTGTAACTGAAGTACCGAGTATCGGAATTTCTTTTGTAGATGTAACAGCCGCTGTGAGTGCGGGTGTTGCGTTTGCCATGATGAGATCAACCTTTTTTGTAACAAAGTTGTCTGTGATGGTCTTACACATTGTAGTGTCGTTACTTGCGTTCTGCTCGTCAAAGGTTACGTTCTCTTCGCCAAGCCCTGCAATAACTGCTTCTTTAAATCCTTTTGTTGCAGCATCAAGTGCGTCGTGTGTTACAAGCTGGCAAATACCGATTGTATATTTGCCGTCGTCTGCCGCGGGCTTGTCAGCCGAGCAAGCCGCGAAAGAAAGCATCAGCATTGCGCAAAGGATAACTGCGATTACTCTTTTCATTGTCTTTTTCATTTTGATTTTTCTCCTGTTCTATTTAGCGCTTTAAACCGCTAAATTTTTTGAATGACTAGAGTATATCACTTTAAAGCGCTAAAGTCAATAGCTTTTTTCAAAAATTTCAAAAAACTTTTTGTTATTGCTCAATTGCTGTGTAGCCTGCGGTTTTAAGCGCTTCTACGTCGATACCGAGCTCTTTGCAGATCGTTTCATTATACATTTTTGTAAGCTTATCTTCGGGTGTGTATTCTATCGGCATTGTTGAAATGTCAGCGCCGTTTTTAAGAATTTCAACCGCCATTTCGCCCGTCTTTACACCGAGATCGTAATAATTTATTGAAAGAGTTGCAATACCGCAGCTTTTGCAAGGACCCTGTTCACCTGTGATAATAGGCTTTTTGGTCGTCATTGCGTTGTAGATAGCAGTTGCACACTCTGCCGCGGTATTATCGGTGGGAACGTAGAGCGCATCGTTTTCGTCAGCCGCCTTTTGCGCTACAAGTGAAACGTCCGAACTGTCGGCAAAGGTATAGAGCGTTGCCGTAATGCCTTTGCCCTCAAGATATTCTTTTACCTTTTCTACCTGATATACCGAGTTGGGCTCAGCTGAGCAGTAGAGAAGACCGACCTTTTTGGCATCGGGAAGAATGTCGATAAACATCTGTCCCTGCTTGTCAAGAGGAGCAAGGTCGGAAGTACCTGAAACGTTGCCGCCTACCGTACCGTTAAAATCCTCGATTCCGAGACCTACGCCGTACTCTGTAACAGAAGTGCCCAGAATCGGTATGTTTTTTGTAGAGGTTACCGCTGCCGTGAGTGAAGGAGTTGCGTTTGCCATGATGAGATCAACGTTTTTTGCAACGAAGGAGTCTGTGATCGTCTTACACATCGTTGTGTCGTTACTTGCATTCTGCTCGTCAAATATAACGTTCTCTTCACCGAGCCCCGCGATCACCGCGTCTTTAAAGCCCTGCGTTGCAGCATCGAGAGCTTCGTGTGTTACAAGCTGACATATACCTATTGTATATTTACCGTCGTCTGCCGCGGGCGTCTGTGAGCATGAGGCAACAGCCGCCGTCATCAGCGCAATAAGTACAAGTGCAATAATTCTTTTAACTGTTTTTTTCATAATTCCATCTCCTTTTGGTTTATTGCTTTAAACCGTTAAATTGTTCAAACCAATTAAGTATACCAACTGAATAGGGTAAAGTCAAGCAATTATTTCAAAATTATTTAACAACTTTTT
>JAZPZR010000231.1:0-3028 GCA_045544795.1 Eubacteriales bacterium | reverse complement strand
TAAATATAATTGAAAATATTACTGTTTTCGTGTTATTTTTCTGTGTGATATACGTTATATCGGTGAAATTTAATATGATTGCAGTAATCGCTGGCATTGTTATTGCGTATATAAGCTTGTTTATAATGATTGGGTATACGGGCAGTTTTGAACAGTTTGCATGCTTTGCGCACTGTAATATTATCGAAATACCCGAAAAACCGACAATGACAGAGGCTGTAATAAATGCAGTTTTATCCGTATAGTCAACAAGCGATATTCCGCGCGTCAATTCAATCATGCCGATGAGTATCGGTCTGATGATCTTCTTTGGAATAAAAAATAAGATTTTTAAAATCAGTAAATCAATTTTAAAATGAATTATAAGATCTGCTATAACGCCCATAAAAGTAATACTGCCACACACTTGTAATGTGCCTTCAACAGACTTTGAGATACTGTTTGTTAATACCTCGGAAAACTTAAACGAAGAGGGTTCGGATATTGTGACGATATTTGTTTTGAACATAAAAAAACAGCAAAGCGCGCTTATCAGCTGGGATATCATTATAACAGTTCCTGCAGTTTTACTTTTTAATATGCAGATTCCGACAAAGGAAACAATAAACGCAGGGGAGGCATTGGCTGTACAAAAAAGCAACGCAACAGCATTTTTTCTTTTGATAATACCCTCGTTATATAGCGTGCAAACCGAAGCGGTGCCGTTTGGATAACCTGAAAGTAAACTGCAGACAAATGCGTATAAAGCCGGACTTATTCTTGTTGATTTTAATACACTTATTGTTATTTGACTGATAATAAAGTATGGGAAAAGAGATGGAATTATAGAAGAATAACACATTTTCAGGCTGTGTTTTACTGATTCCGTAACTGTACTGCCAAAAAGATAGAATAAAACAAAAACAGTAATACATAGCAACAAAAAGGAAATAGTTTTAATTTTTCTCATGCTAAATTATATGCAAAATATATTTTGTATTGCATAAATTTTATAGAGGTGGAAATATGCAAAACAAAAAAAGCGTTTTCGATTTTATCCGCGGCATAGACGGCGGATATAAACAGAGCATTGAAATAATAGGAAACGAGGTTGCAGTTGTTGAAAATATAACGTCTATTATCGAGTATTCTGAACAGTCAATACGGTTACTTGTCGGTAAAAAGTATGTTTTGATAATTGGAGACAGGCTTGAACTTAGCGGATACAGTGATAAAAGTGTGTATATAAAAGGAGAAATCAGTAAAATAATTTTTGAATAGCGGTGAAATTTAATGCTTATTAAACTTTTCAGATATATTTTTGGATACTATAAAGTGTCTGTGCGCTGCGATAACGCAGAAAAGTTTTTGGATATACTTATGAAGAATAACGTGTGTATATCAGGACTGAAAAAAACAAGTGGGGATACCCTTAGCTTTGAGTGCAGCCTAAAAAGTCTGACTGAAATCAAAAACATTAAGCACGACAACCCAATTGATGTTACATATAAAAAATTCGGTCTGTTTGCACTTTTTGAAAGAAATAAAAATAGATGTGGGCTGATTATAGGCTTGTTGATCTTTTGTATTTCATTTTATTTTGTGAGTCTTCATATATGGCATATTGAAATAATCGGGTGTAATACGGTCGATGAACTTGAAATCATTTCGTTTCTTGAAAAAAACGGAATTAAAATAGGAACTTTAAAATCCGATATTGACGTAGCAAAAATTGAAAACAATATATTATATTCAACTGATAAGCTTTCGTGGATGTCGATTAACATAAAAGGGACGATGGCTTATGTAGAAATAAGAGAAAACATGTGTAAAGTGAAAAAACTTGACACTTCAAAACCGAGTAATATCTACGCCTCTCGCGATGGCGTTGTCAAATCTGTTAAAACTTATATGGGGTATCCTGTTGTAAAGCCGGGAGATACTGTTACTGCAGGCGAATTGCTTATAACAGGTGATTATACCGATAAATACGGTAAGAATTATAAACTTCATTCTTACGGTGAAGTAATGGCAAATACCGTTCATTCTTTCGAGGTGACCGTTCCGTATATCGTGAAAGAACAGCAAAAAACGGGAAAATCAAAAAAATATTATAAAATCAATACAACAAGATTATCTATACCCCTTTATTTTAATAAAAAAATATTATATAATAATTACAGTAAAACAAGTTCGGTTAAAAAAATCAAATTGTTTGATTCGTTTTATCTGCCGCTGAATATAAAGAAAACAGTATACTATGAGACGGACTTTGTTACATACAGCATTTCAAAACAAGCGGCGCTTGAGGATGCGTATCAAAAGCTTGATGCAAAAGCGCTTTCTCTTGTAGGTATTGAAATTATCGATAAGCGCTATGACGTTGTCGAACTTGATGACGGTGTAACTGTAAAGCTTACGCTTGATTGCTATGAAAATATCTGCTTTGAAAAAAACATGTAAGGATGCATTAAATGGAAAAGACTATCAGTGGAATTGATGTTGAACAGATCTCCGTTGTTTTCGGAACGTTTGACGAAAATCTTGAAATAATTGAAAGCGAGTTTTCTGTCAAGATCGTCAGCAGGGGTGACATGATCTCTGTTGTAGGTGAAAAAGAAAACGTTGACGGTGCGATTAAAACCCTGCACAGTCTTTTTGATATTGCAAAAACCAGAGATATAATTGATGTGCAGACTGTAAAATATGTAATTAGTCTAACAGATGACAATGGCGGTGATGTTGCAAAGGCTCTTGATGAGTGCATTTGTATTACTTCTTCGGGACGACCGATAAAACCGAAGACAATATCACAAAAAAAGTACGTTGAAAGCATAAATAAAAACGTTGTGACTTTTGGTGTCGGTCCCGCAGGAACCGGAAAGACCTATCTTGCGGTAGCCCTTGCGGTTACTGCGTTAAAAAGCAAACAGGTATCCAAGATTATACTTACCCGACCCGCTGTCGAAGCAGGCGAGAGTCTTGGATTTTTACCCGGTGATTTGCAGAATAAAGTTGATCCTTATCTCAGACCGCTTTATGATGCACT
>JAZPZR010000230.1:0-12304 GCA_045544795.1 Eubacteriales bacterium | reverse complement strand
CATATCAAGAATGACACCGCCTGACAGGCTTTCGTCCGCAAACCAATTATTATATCCCCACGGCGGAAGCGGGCTTACCCTATACATTGTGGCAGAGGTCACATTTCCGTATTCTCCGCCGTCAACATACTCTTTAAGCTTATTGTAAAAGCTGTTGTATCGAAGGCACATACCTATCATAAGATGCTTTTTGCTGTTTTTTGCGGCATCAAGCATTTTTTGACACTCGTCGGGATTTCGTCCCATCGGTTTTTCACAAAGCACGTGATACCCCTTTTCAAGCATGCGCACGGTATACTCACAGTGAAGATAAGTCGGAAGACAGATGTCAACAAAATCGGGCGCTTCCTTTTCAAGCATCTCATTTACGTCCTCGTATGCGCGAAGGCCGTGTGATATTGCAAGTTCTCTTCTTTTGGGGCAGATATCGCAGGCGGCAACAACGCTTACGTCACAAAGCTTATCATACCCTTTTTTATGGCTTACGGCGATATTGCCGTAACCGATAATGCAGGATTTTAACATATTATCAACTCCTTTGCTTGCATTTTAGAACAAATGCGGCTATAATACAAGTCAAAGAAATATTAAGATCGGACAAATATTGCTATAATGTATTTTAAACTTGAAGACAACAGATTTTCATACAAGGCGGTTGAAAAAGCCGCTATTTTCGCAAGACCGCACCTTCATTCACAGCTTGAATTAGTACTGTTAAAAAGCGGAAACGCGCAGTGTTGTATAGACAAAAATGAATGGAAGCTGAACACGGGCGATATTGCGGTAGTCTTTCCGGGGCAGGTACATTCATATACTCATTCACATAATGATAACGATCTTTTGCTCGCGTCCCCTGATATTTTCGCAGAGCTTGACGGTTATTTTGCCGATTATATACCTGTAGATCCGATAATCAGGGCGGGTGGACAAAACGCAAAGATGCACGAGTGTATAAAAAAACTCACCCTGCAAAAGCAGGATGAGTATTCATATGCCGAGGCAAAGGGATATTTTTTAATTCTGCTGACAGAGATACTGCGCAGTCTGACACTTGTTGAAAACAGAGGAAGGTATACCGACACCGAAAAAAGCATACTTGCTTACTGCGGTGAAAACTACAGGCAGGAATTGACCCTTGAAAGCATTGCAAGAGCGCTTCATATCGGAAAGTATACCGTGTCGCATTTTTTCTCCTCTCTTGGTATCTGCTTTAACGACTATATAAACTCGCTCAGGATCGAAAGCGCCTGCAAAAGCCTTACGGCAGAGGATTTATCAGTTTCGCAGATAGCGTATGAATCAGGCTTTGGTTCAATACGCACCTTTAACCGCGCATTTTTAAAGCACAAGGGCATTTCACCGCGCGAGTACAGGATAAAAAAACAAAATCACGATTTTTCAAGCGTTGAGTAGTACCACACCGACAGAATGATTATTATACCGCCCACGATCGTAAGAGGCTTTGGATATTCCGAAAAAACAGGAATTGCGATAATTGCCGCAACAACAGGCTCTAAAAGCTTTGATGCCGACACAAAGGACGGTGAAAAGTATTTAAGGCACCAGCTGAAAATACTGTGACCGAGAATTGTTGAAAAGACCGCAAGAAGCAGTCCTACGATAATTGCCCATATGCCGTAGCCTGTGACCGCGGTGCGCGTTACAAGGCAGATGATACCGAGCGAAAGAGCGCAGGAAACATATACTATATAGGTATACACCGAGGTGGACGTGTTTTTTCGCACAAGGTTGCCAAAAAGCATATACACCGCGACTGCGACCGCCGATAAAAGCGAAAGCATATCACCGTAAAGATGCGCCCCGCTTGCGCTGTCCGCAAATGCGATAAGGGTACTGCCGACAAATGCTACGGCAATCGTGACAGACGCCTTAAGTGACAGTCTGCCTTTTAAAAATATGCAGTAGCCGAGCGATACCCATATGACCTCGGTACACACAAGCGTGGTCGAGCTTGCAACGGACGTATGCGCGAGTGACTCAAACCACAGCGCAAAATGTACCGCAAGGAACACGCCCGACAGTACCGACATGATAAGCGAGCGCTTTGGCACGTGAAAAAGCTCGTTCCGTATTTCTTTTTTTAAAAAGACGGAGGGTGTCATAAGAATTACCGTCCACACAAGACGGAAAAGGGCTGTAACGGCAGAGGGCGCTGACGACAGCTTTACAAATATCGAGGAAAGTGATATACCCACAACACCTACCGCGATCATTATTATCGGATGCTTTTGTATAAATTTCAATTTTTTATTTCCTTTTTGATTTTTATATATTATAATTGATTTGATCTTATAAGTAAAGGAGTATTAACCATGAGATTTAAAATTGACCACGATTTACACATTCATTCGTATCTTTCCTCCTGCTCACACGATCCTAATCAGACGGCAGAGCGAATACTCAGGTACGGTGAGGAAAACGGTTTAAATACCGTCTGCATTACCGATCACCATTGGGACGCGCGTATCGAAGGCATGTCGGATTGGTACAAAAAGCAGGGTGATATTTTCTCGGTGCTTCCGCTTCCGCAAAGTGACAAATGCAGGTTTTTATTCGGCTGTGAGACGGATATGGACAAGCATTTCAGAATAGGACTTTCGCAGGAGGAGATGGAAAAATACGACTTTTTCATAGTCCCCACCACCCATCTGCACATGAAAAACTTTACCTTTGACGAGTGTCATGATAACGTTGCAGACAAAACTGTTTTATACATAAAGAGGTTTGAAGCGTTTTTAAATGCCGACCTTCCCTTTCACAAGGTAGGTCTTGCGCACATCACCTGCTCGCTCATTCATAGAGAAGAGGGCGGATATCTTAAAGTTCTTGACGGTGTGTCGGACAGCAAGTTTGAAGATCTTTTCCGCGGCTGTGCCGAGCGCGGTTGCGGTGTTGAGCTTAACTTTGCAATACCCGAAGATGAAAAGGCGCTTGAAACGGTGCTCAGACCTTATAAGATCGCAAAGGCGATGGGTTGTAAATTCTATCTCGGCTCGGATGCGCATCACGTAACGGAGCTTGAAAGAGCCAAGGCGCGCTTTGAAAAAACGATCGATCTGCTTGATTTAAAAGAAACGGACAAGTTTGTAATATAATTATTATGCGGCTGTTTTATTTTCAAAATCTATTGCAAAAACAAGTCACCCGTGTTACAATGCGGGTGACTTTAATTATTCAGGGGGTGTTATCATGGAAATAACATTCAAAAGTTTAAAATTTGCAGTAAACGGTGACGGTATTGTCGGTCTTGTCGGCTTTTTGGGACAGGAGAAAGAATACACCGACAAAAGCCTTTATCAGTTTAGTTTTCCCGAGTTTGACGTGGCAGGCGGCGCATTTTCCGGACGTTTTGTACAGACAAAGTCTGAGCAGACACGCGCGCTCAGATACGTAAGCCATGACATAAAGGGTGATACTCTCACGCTTGTACAGAAAAACAGTCTGTTTGAGGTGACGTCGGTATTTACAGGTTATTCCGATACCACCGCTATCCGCATAACACAGACATTTAAAAATATTTCGGGTGAGGAGCAGCTGCTTATTGCCGCAAACACGATCGGATTTAACTTCGGCAAAAACATAAATGAGCATAAGGATTGGTATTTCCACCGCTTTTCAAATGCGAGATATCACGAGTCGGCGCCCGACGTACGCTCCTTTTACGATATGGGTCTGTTAAAGAATAACGGCCTTTTCACAATGACCAACAACGGCAACGCATCCTCGCTCTTTAACGTTCCGCAGGGCATTATTGAAAACCGCAAAACGAGTGATTTTTACATGTTCCAGATAGAAGCGTACTCGTCATGGCAGGCAGTCCTCACAGGATCGGGCAGCGGCTTTTCGCTTCAGCTCGGCGGACCTAACGATTGGTACAATATGTGGACAAAAGAACTCTCTGACGGTGAGAGCTTTACTGCAGTACCCGTTTCGATTTGCGGGGGTAACAGTCTTAACGACGTTATTGCCAACATGACGCGCTACCGCCGTCACATAAAGCCTGACTGCGCGCCTGACCGCCATCTACCTTCAATTTATAACGAATACATGCATTTTTCATGGGATGACCCCAATCAGCAGCGCGCTATGGATATGGCGCCTGTCATCGCGGCTACAGGCTGTGAGTACTACGTTATCGACTGCGGCTGGCACAACTCACGCAATTATGACACGACGGGTGAAATGTACAAGCACTTCGGCACCTGGTACGAGGACAGAGGCAGATTTCCCGACGGCATAAAGGCTGTTGCTGACAAAATGCATGAGCACGGCATGAAATTCGGTCTGTGGATAGGACCTGAGGTGGTTGGCTGTAAAAATGAGGAAATGCTTTCATACTACGACGATGATTGCTTTATTACCAAAAACGGCAAAAAGGTATTCAACGGCACAGGCTATCTTATCAACTACGCAAGCCCCAAGGTGCGCGATTATATGACAAAGACGATAGACAGAATGGTAAATGAATACGGCTGTGATTACATCAAGTTTGACGGCTGTCCCAACCCCGGAGTTATCGGCAATCAGCTTTACGATTATATTGATGCGTTCAACGATTGGTCTTACGAAATGACACAGCGCCACCCGAACGTTATTTTCGAGGACTGCGCAGGCGGCGGACTTCGTACCGATTACAAGGCGCTTTCGATTTTTGCGCTTATCTCCACCTCGGATCAGACAAACTACCTCGATTACCCCTATATTACGGGTAATATCATGGTGTCGGTGCTTCCCGAACAGGCGGCGGTATGGAGTTATCCTGTTGACGACAAGATAGGCAAGAGCGAAAACGCGGACGAGGTAAACAGACTCGTATCAAAAGAGCGCGTTGTTATCAACATGATGAACGCGGTGCTCGGCAGAATACACCTTGCATCCCGCCTTCAGCTTCTTGACGATAAAAAGCGCGCGCTTGTAAAAGAGGGTATTGATTTTTATAACAGTATAACACCTGAAAAGCTAAACTCAGTGCCTTATCTTCCCAAGGGCTACGCAATGTACGGCGATACGCTTGTGTCGGTCGGTCTTAAGACGGATAAAAAGGTGTATCTCGGTGTGTGGAATCTACATGGCGAGCGCCACGTGGAGCTTGACCTGCCCGATATCACAGCAAAGTCGGCATCGGTATGCTACCCCAAATCAATGGATACTGATTTTGAACTTAAAAACAATAAGCTTATTATCGACTTTACAGAAGACGAGCAGGGCAGAATCTTTGAGATAGAATTATAAAACAAAACCGAGAGACAGCAGATCTCTCGGTTTTATCATTTAAATTGCGGTTTGTCGGGGAACTAATCTTAGGCTCCCTTGCCTAAAGGGAGCTGTCGAGCGTATGCGAGACTGAGGGATTCAAAGATGCAAAAAATCTTGTATTCTTTTAACATTTTACGTAAAAACTAAATCCCTCCACCGTCTTCGACGGTCCCCCTCCCTTTAAGCAAGGGAGGCTTTTTCATCCCGTAAAACTGCAATTTACCATATGAACGGTATAATCCTGTATTTCACTTTTTCCATATATTCCGTGTAGCCGTCAAGCTCACGCGCGAGCAGTTTTTCCTCATCCCTGATTCTTACGGTGATTATAAACGGATATGCAAGAAATACGGCAAACGCTATCAGTGACCCGAGTACAAGCGGCATCATAATAAATAAAATCAACGTTGCGCTGTACATGGGGTGACGCACTATGCCGTAAAGCCCGCTGTCTATAACCTTTTGGTTTTCCGTCACCTTTACCGTGCGTGAAAGATATGTATTTTCGCGAAGCACCTCGGCAAACATAGCGTATGCAAGCAAAAGCATCACTGCCGCCACAAGAGATACCGCACGCGGAAGCGGAAATATGCAAAACCTGTAATCAAGACCCGCAAGGATAAAGCCGACAATAAACATAAGTCCGCTGAGCTTTATGACACCCTTTTGGTTTTTTTGATTTTCCTTTGCATCAAGTCTGCTTTTTAAAAGCGCGGGATTTTTTATCATCATAACTATTCCTGCGATAAGCATGGGCAAAAAGAGTACCGCCATAAACAGCCATCCGCCGAAAAATGCAAGGCTTCCCGCAGGCAAAAACACAAGCGCGCCAACAAGAATAACACCGCAAAGGTATTTTATTACCGCCTCAAAAAACAGCTTTTTTGTCATATTTCTCACCACCTCAAAACAAAAAACAGCCCCCGCTTTTAAACGGAGACCGTATATTTTTTACGCTTCTTCAAACACGTCTTTACCAAGACCGCATACAGGACATACCCAATCTTCAGGAATATCTTCAAAAGCAGTGCCCGGCTCAATTCCGTTTTCAATATCGCCCACTTCGGGATCATATTCATAACCGCAAGGACATACGTATTTCATAATAAAAAATCTCCTTTTTCTTTTAGTATATTGCGTTTGCACAAAATAATTCGCGCAAAATTATTATATCAACATTTCAACTGTTTTTCAAGGCTTTCTTTACAAATTAAACGCATTTTGATATACTTTTATCATGAATAAAAAAAGATGTAAATGGTGTAACCTAAAAAATCCAAAATATATTGAATATCATGACAACGAATGGTGCGTTGTTCGTACCGACGATAAGTATCTCTACGAAATGCTGATACTTGAGTCGTTTCAGGCGGGACTGTCGTGGGAGTGTGTGCTTAACAAACGCGATGCGTTTAAGATAGCCTACGACGGCTTTGACATTGATAAGGTCATAAATTATGACGGCAAAAAAATTGCAGAGCTTTTATCCAACCCCGATATTATACGAAACAGGCTCAAAATAAAAGCAAGCATAAATAACAGCAGAGTATTTAAACAAATTGCAGACGAGTACGGCTCGTTTTATAATTATCTGAAGTCTTTTGCAGGCGATGATATTATTTATGAAACGGATAATACCGCAAATGCGCTGTCCGATGCGATATCACTCGACCTTAAAAAGCGAGGTATGACGTTTGTCGGCTCTACGATCATATACTCCTACCTACAGGCAATAGGTATAATATATTCTCACGAAAAAGACTGCTTTTTATATCAGTCGAACAGAAAATGATAAAACATAAAACTCCCCGAAGCCCCGAAGGGAGTTTTTTTATTCTGTCGGACAATCGCCAAAGTCGGGTATATCAAGAGGTACACCGCCCTGTTTTGCGCTCTCATGCGCAATAAGACCCGGTATCGTATAACGTGCGGCGCGCCATGCGTTTACGTACGGCTGTTTTCCGCTTACGACCGCCTTACAAAAATCGTCTATCAAAAGCTGATGTGATGCCATATGTCCATTGGTTTTCGGTATGTTTTTAAATTCATCGGGAAGTTCATTATATCTCTCATACTGAATCGGCGCATAGTCTACACCCTGATATTTATGATTTGCAACGTCATTTTTAAATCCTTCGTCAGCGCGGTTATCGGTCATTTTCTGCGGGTTGACTGTATCACTTACGTCAGTAAGCTCAACACCCTTTTCTGTAAGTGCAGAATAGATATGCTGTGCGTTTGACATCTGATACGACCCCTTAGTGCCGTAAAAGCCCTGCACGTATGAGCTCGGCGCCTTATAGCCGATTCTTCTGCATTCACAGACACGCGCAACACCGCCGTTTGCAAGCGTCATAAGCGCAAACTCATTTGAAAACTCGTTATCCCACGGATTTTTGCCAACCGCAAAAGGAGTGTCTTCTTCTTTATCCTTATAACCGAACGCGGTAACCTTAAGCGCATGGGAATCCGCCGCGTTCAGTATCATCGCAGTTGAGTGAGTGGGATAGAAAAAGGGTGGTACGGCAGAGGTAGCTTTATTATCACGAAACGGCTTTGGAAAATGCGACAGGTCATGGAAATACTGTGCCTCACCGTACACAAAGCTGCCTATCTTACCCTCGTCGTTCAGTTTTTTGCAGTACATTGAAGAGGGGTAGTAAACGCAGGTTTCACCCATCATATATATCTTACCCGACAAAACCGTTGCATCAATAATACGCTTACAGTCCTCAACGGTTATTGCCATTGGCACAGCGGAGTAAACGTCCTTACCCGCATTAAGTGCGCGCACGACAAGGTCGCCGTGAGTGTGGCGCTGTGTAAACACGGCAATTGCATTTACATCCTCCCGCACTATTGCCTCTTCAAAGCTGTCAATTATCTCAACGTCAAATTTTTCACGGTAAGTGAGCGCCTTTTGTTTTTCAAGGTCGCATACAAACACCTTCTCCACCGTGGGATGAGCCTTAAAAAGCGGTACAAAACAACGCGCAAACTCACCACAGCCTACAACACACACTCTTATCTTTTTCATGCTTTCACCTCTTGCGTTTTTCTATATTGTAGCGTATTTTTCGGCGGTTGTATATTCTGAAAATCAATATGGTTTTACAAATTATAAAGGCTTTTGTATACCGTGCGTAGAGTTTTAACCGAAACGTCAGATAAATTCTTCTTTTAAAATATATCAAAGATAGGTTGATATATTTTAAAAATACTATTATAATAGGTTTAATAATATATGTGAGGTGCTTTATGGATACAAAACTCATCGGTACAATAATCGCACAGTACAGAAAAAAATGCGGTATGACACAGGCAGAGCTTGCAGACAAGCTGAGCGTCAGCGATAAAACGGTCAGCAAGTGGGAAAGCGGAAGAGGTTATCCCGAAATAACACAGCTTCCCGCAATCGCATCTATTTTCGGTATATCTATAGATTATCTTATGACAGGCGAGCGTATGGGCATTGCAGTTGCAGGCAACATGATAGTTGATACGGTAAACAGCATCACCACCTACCCCGAGATCGGTATGCTAACAAACATCACCGACACGTCGCGTGCGGTTGGCGGCTGCGCGCTCAACACCGCTATTGATATTGCAAAAATCGACAGTTCGATGCCTGTTTCCGCTATCGGAAGGCTCGGCAACGACGAAAACGGAAACTACATTATGTCGGTACTCCGTCAGAACAGGGTCGGAACAGGTATGATAACCGTATCTGACAAATGTCAGACTGCCTTTTGCAACGTTATGAGTCTGCCTTCGGGTGAGCGCACCTTCTTCAGCTACGGCGGTGCAAACAACGAGTTTGCGCCTGAGCACGTTGATATTTCAGAACTTAAATGTAAAATTCTCCACATCGGCTACATACTGCTTCTTGACAGCTTTGATGCAAAGGATGACGAGTACGGCACGGTAATGGCGCGCTTTTTGCATGACGTATCACAGATGGGCATCAAGACCTCAATTGACGTGGTAAGCTCTGCTACGGCAAACTACGCGGAAAAGATAATACCTGTACTTAAGTACACCGACTACGCTATAATAAACGAAATTGAGTGTTGTAACATCTGGGGCTATGATCCGAGAAAGGAGGACGGCACGCTTAATCTTGAACTTCTTAAAAAGGCAATGCAGAATATGATCGACGCGGGCGTTCGCGAAAAGGTCATTATACACTGCAAGGAAGCAGGCTTCTGTCTTTCAAAGGACGGGGAGTTTACCAAGGTCGGCTCACTCGACGTTGACAGATCGCTTTTCAAAGGCTCTGTCGGTGCGGGTGACGCGTTCTGCGCGGGCTGTCTTTACGGTCTCTATCACGGTTGGGACGACAGTACAATTCTCCGCTTTGCATCGGGTGCTGCGGTGTGCAATCTGTTTGAGGTGAACTCAATCGACGGCATGCGCTCAAAGGATGAGATAAACGCTCTTCTTGAAAAGTACGAATCAACGGAAATATAATCATGGAAAAATTCAGTCAGGCCTGCAGGCTTATGAAAACAAAAGACATACTCTCTTTAAGAAAAGCAATCGAGCTGTTTGAAGCGAGTGAGGTCGAAAACGCAAAAGAGCAGATAGAGCAGTGCAAAAAAGAAATACATGAGTTGTACGAAGCAAAAAGGAAAAGAAAACTGTACAAAAAGCTTATCGCACTCGGTTGTGTCGCGCTTGTTATTGTCATTCTTATTATAATTTACAGCACGTTTATGGGTAACATCCGCGCACGCGAGTTTGAGATATACGCAAAATTCGAAGGGCTTGAGTTTTACGGTGAGCTGCACACTACAGAACAAGACGATGACGGTATCGTATGGCAGGTCGACGAAGAGACTACCTTCTTGTTTAAGGACGGCAACATTATGCACGGCTACGTGCGTAATCTGGTACCGCTAAACGTACCTGAGGACAACGAGAACGAAGCTTTAGTTCCGCAACGCGCTGAGCTTGATATACCGATATACACGTACGAGGTGTTTATCAACACAAAGGGCGACGTGTTTTTACACATCGAGCATTCACTTTTCCCCGTGCTTGTCGACGAAAACGATATGCCGTACGAGATACAGAAGTACAACGGCAAAACGCTTAAATTAATAGAAAAAAGTTGACCTTTCGGTCAACTTTTTTATTTTGCCGCTTTATCAAGCTTATAGTTTCTTATGTAAATCGCAAGGTCAAGGCTGACCACTATAAAGTTGAGCACGTAGAAAAACAGAACGTACCACTTTGATGAAAAGTTTGCCATATAGTCTTCGTTTACAAGCTTTGAAATAATGCCTGCAATATAACCGAACAGGATAAGGCATAAAAAGCCGAGACTTTTTCCCTTTGTCGTCCTTGCTTTATAGGATTTCATAACGTTCATCGGCCATGATGCGCCGAAGCTGACGATCATAATAATTTCAAGTATTTCCGACATGTTTTACACCACCTTCCAAAAGAGTATAACACATGCTTTTGGTTTTGTAAACAACTAATTATCATTGCTTTTTCCATGTGAGCAAATATCTGTAGTGAAGTCCGTAGCTCATTTTATATCCTTGTAACTTGTTTTTACAAATTTGCCGAACCTCATTCATTGTCGGTAAATCATAGGATACATCAATGTTCAATTCCTCAGAAGTTTTGTTTTTCTTTATAAAAGAAATTATTGCCGAAGGAACAACTCTTGCACATTCTACGATCCAATCAAGCATATTTGACGGCTTTGCAAGCCCGACGATTATCAGAATGCCGTTACTGTTTAAAAGAGCCTTTGCTTTGTCGACAGCATCGTTCATATTCATATGATGAACGGAAGCCACAAAAATAACAGCATCAAATTTTCGACCTGTTTCAAAGTTTTCAAAGGTCGTTTGAATGAAACTAAGGTTGCTGTAATTGTTTTGCATAGTTGCATTTGTTATTGATAGATCAGATGGGTCAATTCCTACTACAAGGTTACTGTTTTTTCTTAAAAAGAAAGATAAATATCCGTTTCCACAGCCGACATCAAGAATATTTTTTCTGTCACCGATAGTTTTTTTGATCCATTTATTATAAGCAAGATTATGATTCCAAAGCGATTTATTATTCATTCAAACCTCGTTGTTTTTTAAAAGATAAGCCTTACATACCAAACCCTTCGGGTTTGACAGTGTGCAAAAAAACACATTCTTTATGAATTCAGTATAGCATGTGTTTTTGGTTTTGTAAATATAATGTTTCTTGACTATGTACAAGATATGTGGTAGCATTATTTTATAAACGTAAAGGAGCTTCATTATGAAAATACTTGCTATCGGCAACAGCTTTTCGCAGGATGCAACGCGCTATCTTTACGGCATCGCGCGTGCGGACGGCGTTTCGCTTGAGGTTGTCAATTTATATATCGGAGGTTGCTCGCTTGAGCGGCACTACCGCAATATGCTCAGCGGTGAAAGGGCGTACGCGCTTGAAGTGAACGGACATAAAACAGGGTTTTCAGTATCGCTTGACGAGGCGCTTTTAAACAGACAGTGGGACGTTGTAACGCTTCAGCAGGCAAGTCATGTCAGCGCAGATAAGGACAGCTACACACCGTATATTGAGGCGCTTGTCGGGTACGTACGCGAGTGTCAACCCAAGGCAAAGGTGTTTGTACATCAGACATGGGCATATGAAAAGGAAAGTGTAAGGCTTAAAGAGGTTGCAAAATTCGAAACACCTGCTGACATGATGACGGCTGTGCGGAATGCATACAAAAATGCGGCAGAGCTTATAAATGCAGACGGAATTATACCGTCTGGCGACGTGCTTGAGAAAATGCTTGATTCGGGCATTGAAAAGATACACCGCGACACCTTCCATGCAAGCTACGGTCCTGGCAGATACGCGCTTGCGCTTACGTGGTACAGGGCGCTTACCGGAAATGACGTAAAGGATAACGCGTTTTGTGACTTTGACGAAGAGGTCGCCTCCTCACAGATGCAGATTGCAAAGGCTTGCGTAGAAGATATAATAAAAAAGGACTGATTATTCTGAAATGATAAAATGATGA
>JAZPZR010000229.1:0-5458 GCA_045544795.1 Eubacteriales bacterium | reverse complement strand
TTAAAGGCTCGTGGGATACCGACCGTCTTTACAGAATCGCATTTAAAATAAAAACGGGTAAAAAACTTGCAATTAAAGGAATTTTGAAAAAATGAAACAGATAAATATTGACAGTCTTATAGAAAAAATTTACGAGTGCGTGCAGGCGCACAGGTTATCGGCGGGTTGCTATTCCCGCTACACCTTCGGCGAGGGCAAGGACCTTGGCAAAAACGAGTACGGATGCGCGGATGCTGCAAACATCCTTTACACCATAGGCAGATTTCCTGCGAACAGCCACGAGCGCGCCGAGTGGATACGCAATTTACAGGAGATGCAGAATAAGGAAACGGGGCTTTTTGAAGAGGCTACCCACCACCCCATTCACACGACGGCGCATTGCTCGGCAGCGCTTGAGCTTTTTGATGCAAAGCCGTTATATGAGATAGAAGCACTTCGCGAATTTACCACAAAAGAGGGGCTTTACCGCCTTCTTGAAGAGGAGGTTAAATGGACTGACAACACCTGGCGCGAATCGCACAAGGGCGCAGGCATACTCCCCTGCCTTACCAACACCGACATGGTGGGTCTTGAATGGAAAAATTGGTACTTTGAGTGGATGTGGGAGCACACCGACGAAAAAACAGGCTTTTTCTGGGGAATTGAAGAGGACAGCGACATCGAACCGCTTTACAGACACATGGCGGGCGGCTTTCACTACCTATTTAACCACGAGGCAGAGCATAGACCCCTGCGCTGTCCTGAAAAGATAATCGACTCCTGCTTTGAAATTTTAAATGACAGCGAGATAAGACCAAAGTTTACGGCTCGTTGTGATTTTATTGATATCGATATTGTTTATTGCTTTACACGCGCAATGCGGCAGACACCGCACCGTTTTTATGAGATAAAACAAACGCTTGAGGAGTTTGCAGACAAATATATTGAAATGATGTTTAATATTGATTATCAAAGCAACAAGTATTTTAACGACCTGCACTGTCTTTTCGGCGCGGTATGTTGCCTTGCGGAGCTTCAGGCGGCGCTTCCCGGTAAGATAATAACCTCAAAGCCGTTAAAACTCGTTCTTGACAGGAGGCCTTTTATATAATGAAAACTGCGATAGTAACGGGCGCGGCATCGGGCATAGGTCTTGCCGTTACCGAAAAATTTTTACAAGAGGGCTACAGGGTCTACGGCATGAGCAGGCGGGAGCGCGCACCGATAGAGCATGAAAATTTTGTTTACATATCGGGTGACATATCGGTACCAAAGGACCGCGAAAGGCTTATAAACGCGCCCGATAAAATAGACGTTCTTGTAAACGTAGCGGGAGTTGCGCCGAAAATACGCGCCGATATACTCGAAATGGCTGAAGAGAGCTACGACTACGTTATGGATATAAATCTAAAAGCCACCTTCTTTTTAACGCAGGCGGCGGCAAACAGAATGAAAGAATACGGCGGGCATATCTGCTTTATTTCTTCAATGTCCGAGTATACGAGCTCTGTCAACCGCGGTGAATACTGCATAAGTAAGGCGGGTCTTTCAATGGTGACCAAATTATTTGCCGACAGGCTTGCAGAGTACGGTATTACGGTAAACGAGGTGCGCCCCGGCATAATTGCAACCGACATGACAGAAAAAGTCAAAGACAAGTACGACGCGCTGATAGAGGGCGGACTCTTACCCATAAAGCGTTGGGGCGAGCCGCAGGACGTTGCCGAGGCTGTATGGGCGCTGTGCAATATGCCCTACGTCACGGGTCAGGCAATTGACGTTGACGGCGGATTTCATATCAGGAGATTATAATGAAAACTTATACATATGACTGCATTGTAATCGGTACGGGCGCGGCAGGCTACAATGCCGCTATCCGACTTGCAGAGGCGGGCGTTCACGTTGCGGTCGTAACAGAAGGCATAAGCATCGGGACTTCGCGCAACACGGGCTCGGATAAGCAGACCTATTACAAGCTGGGGCTTTCGGGAGACAGTCCCGATTCGGTTCGCAAAATGGCGCAGGATCTGTTCGACGGCGGATGCATGGACGGTGATAATGCGCTTTGCGAGGCGGCGCTGTCTGCAAGATGCTTTTTAAATCTGTGCGAGCTTGGTGTACCCTTTCCGCAAAACCGCTACGGCGAGTATATCGGCTACAAGACCGACCACGACCCATACGAGAGAGCGACGTCGGCAGGGCCTCTTACCTCGAAATACATGACTGAGGCTCTGGAAAAAAAGGCAAACAGCCTCAGCATCCCGATTTTTGACAGCCACCGCGCCGTTAAAATTCTCAAAAAAGACGGAAGCATCTGCGGACTTATCTGTGTAAATAACGGTGAGTGCGTATCTTTTCGCTGTCGCGATATAATTATGGCAACGGGCGGGCCTGCGGGCATTTATGAAAAAAGCGTTTACCCCGAATGTCACACAGGGTCAACAGGGCTTGCAATTGACGTCGGCGCTAAAATGCAAAATCCTGACCTTTGGCAATACGGACTTGCATCAATAGATCCGCGTTGGAACGTGTCGGGTACGTATATGCAGGTGTTACCGAGGTTTGTTTCTATAGACTGTGACGGTAAAGAGCACGACTTTTTATGGGACAGTTTTTCTGACAGATACGAGGGGCTTTCGCTTGTGTTTTTAAAAGGCTATCAATGGCCGTTTTTCGAAAAAAACCGCTCGTCGGAAATTGATATGCTCGTTTTAAGCGAATGCAAAAAGGGCAGGCGGGTCTATCTCGATTTTACAAAAAATCCGTTTGATATTGACTATTCAAGGCTGTCAGACGAGGCGCTTGACTATCTCAAAAAAGCGGATGCCACGTTCGGAACACCGATAGAGCGCCTTGAAAAAATGAACGCACCTGCAATTGAATTATATAAATCAAAGGGTGTTGATTTATATAAAGAATACCTCGAAATTGCGCTCTGCGCTCAGCATAATAACGGCGGAATTGCCGTGGATACGTGGTGGCAGACGTCGGTTAAGGGGCTGTTTGCGGTGGGCGAGTGCGCGGGCACTCACGGACTTGCGCGCCCCGGCGGAAGCGCGCTGAATGCAGGTCAGGTAGGGTCTCTTCGTGCATCGCAGTATATTGCGCAGTACCCGAATAGGCTTATATCCGAAAAAGAATTTTCAGATATGATTCAAAAGGTAAAGATAGATCTTTGCGATCACAGTGAAAAAATCAGGGCGGCGCGCAGACGTATGAGTGACTTTGCATCTGCCCTGCGTGACAAAGAAAAGATCAAAGAAATGCTTGAGGATATTTCAAAAGAGCTGAATACGGCAACCGACCCGCGCTACCGTGACCTGTTACTCACGCAGGGTGCGGTGCTTAGCGCAATGTTAAATAACAACACCGACCCCAAAAAGATAACAGAGGTAGAATATATCGGGAACGAATTCAAGGTGTCGTTACGTCCCGTACGTCCCATACCCGAAGAGGACGGCTTTTTTGAAAACGTATGGCGCAGCTTCAGAGAGAATAAAAATATTTATTAGAGGTATTTATGAAAAACGTTTATATTGACATAATGGAGAGTGCAAATGAACTATAAAACAGGTCTGGTGTCTGTGTCTTTCAGGGATAAAACACCGCGGGAAATACTTGAAAAAATGAAACAAGCGGAGCTTTTTTACGTTGAGTGGGGAAGTGACGTACACTGCCCGCCCGAAAGCGCAAAAGAGATATTTGATATTCAAAAAGAATACGGAATTGAGTGCTCGTCTTACGGTACCTATTTCCGACTCGGTGTGACACCGATTGCAGAGCTTAAACAATATATTGACGCCGCAAAAATTCTTGGTACAGATATTTTACGTCTGTGGTGCGGTGACAAAAACTCCGAGGACTACAGCGAAAGCGAAAAAGAGATGCTTTTTGCAGAGTGCAAAAAGGCGGAAAAAATCGCACGCGAGAACGGTGTTACGCTATGTATGGAGTGTCACAACAAGACCTACACCAACCGCAAGGAGTCGGCGCTTGAGCTGATGCGGGAAACAGATTCGCCCCATTTTCAGATGTACTGGCAACCCAATCAGTTTAAAAGCAAACAAGAAAATCTTGATTATGCGTCGCTTTTGTCAGAGTATACCCGCGTTATCCACGTTTTCAACTGGGAAGGGAAAGAAAAGTACCCGCTTTGCGATGCCAAAGAGTTATGGAAAAAATATCTTGAAAGGTTTGACGGAAGTCAACCGCTTTTACTTGAGTTTATGCCCGACGGCAGAATAGAAAGCCTGAAAGCCGAAGCGGATGCGTTAAAGGAGATAATAAAATGAAAGTGATATATCTTTGTGAAAGGCCTGCAACAGCGCAGAACGTTTTTAACACGCAGGAAAAAGTTTACTGTAAGGCGGACGTTATGCAGTGTCCCGAAAAATTCAAGGACACCGGGTTTATATTTTCAACCTGGGGCATGCCAGGTTTTACAGAGGATGAAATAAAAGAGTATCTGCCCGATTTAAAGGCAGTATTTTACGGCGCGGGCACGGTGCAGAGTTTTGCGCGTCCCTTTTTGAACTGCGGTGTTAAAATATTCTCGGCGTGGGCGGCAAACGCGGTGCCCGTTGCAGAATTCACCGTCGCGCAGATAACGCTTGCAAACAAAGGCTTTTTTAAGACTATGCGCTTTACCGATAGGGGCGCGGCGCGGGAGATATCTAAAAACTATCCCGGTAACTTTGACGCGAAGGTCGGTATTATCGGCGCGGGTATGATAGGAAAGCTTGTTATAAATATGCTTAAAGGCTATGATCTTGAGGTGCTTGTTTTCGACCCGTTTTTGCCCGACGAAAAGGCGCGTGAGCTGGGTGTTACAAAGGTGGAACTTGACACTCTGTTTTCCGAGTGTCAGGTAGTGTCAAACCACCTTGCAAACAACGAGCAGACAAAGGGTATGCTTTGCGGAAAACATTTTGAAAAGATGCTCCCCTACTCTACTTTTATAAACACGGGCAGAGGCGCGCAGGTGGTGGAAAGCGAGCTTATTGCAACGCTGAAATCAAGACCCGATATCACGGCACTGCTTGACGTGACCTACCCTGAACCGCCCGAAAAGGACAGTGAGCTTTATACTCTGCCAAACTGCATACTCACACCGCATATCGCGGGCAGTTCGGGGTACGAAGTGCGACGCATGGGCGAATATATGAAGTCAGAATACGATGCGTTTGTAAACGGCAGACCCACAAAATACGAGGTCACCTTCAAAATGCTCGAAACAATGGCGTAAATTGTGGTTTGTAGGTGACGATGAATATCGTCACCTAATGTTTTTGCTGTGGAAAGACAATTCATGCCGTCAGGCAATTCATGGAAAACCCAATTCATGATGCCATCGGCATCATTTCATTTTGTATGTACGTTCAAATTGTAGTTTATAGGGATGTTTTACAATTATTTCGTAGGGGTCGGCGCCCTCGACGACCCGCCTTGTTTTGTACGAATTTCAGCGGGTCGTCGAGGG
>JAZPZR010000228.1:0-1508 GCA_045544795.1 Eubacteriales bacterium | reverse complement strand
CGAACTCGCTACCTCAACCTTGGCAAGGTTGCGCTCTACCAGATGAGCTACACCCGCATTCGTTTTTTGAACGCTTATATATAATAGCAGACAATTATCCGTTTGTCAACACTTTTTTTGAATTTTTTTAAACAAAAACGGTCAACCTTTCGGTTGTCCGCTTTTGTTTAAGTGGGATAATAACAAAACAGCAAAACTTATTAGTTCTGCTTATGGAGCGGGTGACGAGGCTCGAACTCGCTACCTCAACCTTGGCAAGGTTGCGCTCTACCAGATGAGCTACACCCGCATTCGTTTTTTCAAGCGCCCATATATAATAGCAGAGATTTATCTGTTTGTCAACACTTTTTTTAAAAAAATTGCATCTCTTTTTAATCAAAGAGATGCAATCGTTTTATTTAGAAATTGAAATGATATTCACAACAGAACCGTCGCTGTCTTCACACGTTATATTTACGTTATCGCCCACGTTATAGGTTACGATATCAGTATTATCGGCAACCGAAATCATAAACGCTTGCTCACTGCCCTCAACAAAGAAGAAATAGTATGAATTACCTTCAATGACTGCAGTGCGAATATCAGTTATAACCGCAGTGATTTCTTTTTCAGAAACGGTATTCTCAGGAGATTTACCGATCTCACGCATAAGCTTGACATAGTTTTCTTCACATTGTTTGAGTGTCTGACCCGTTGCGACGTTCTGATACTGACTTACATTTATCATAGCATACATTCGCACAAGCCCCGCCGCATCTTTAAGAGCTACAAAATACGTAGGCTCATCTGCAATATTTAACAAAAGCGGAAACGTTGCAACATAACGTAGATTTTGTACCTCACCCTCTGCAGAACTCATTGCAGAGTATTCTGACGCACCTGATATCATATAAAGCTTTGTTGCCTTCGTTCTTTGGTTTGTAAGAATAAAACCGATATTGGACTGATCACTTGTAACAGATGTAATACCTGTGTACATGTATACGTCATCATTCAATGCAATATAGTTGTATCCATCAGTAGTTTCCTGACAATCCTTCTGACCGAATATTGAATTGAGAAAACCGTGCTGAAGCATGCCGTAATAGTCAAATTGTTCAATGATAAGATCGGCATTATAAACTCTGTCAACCCACGAAGGAACGTCCTTTATATCGTAGTAGGTACATTCGCCTGTAACGGCATTTACAAGTACGACACCGCCGATATCATGACCGCCGTATAATCCAATGCGGTAAACAACGCGTGCGCACACCCAATAAGGCGTGCCGTTATCGTCCACTTCAAAATTGGGCTGTTCAAAAATATAGGTCGGATAATTAAATCTGAGATGGCGATAAAGATTTCTTCCGAAATGCTCAGCGGTGGAGTATTTCATATTTTCAAGACCAAGGTCAGAAAATCTGTTAAGTGTGACCTCCTGATTCACCATGTTTATCATGATGTAACCTGGCACACCGTCTTTTACGTTATTCAACCATTTAAACACGTCAACGTATTCAAGAGGT
>JAZPZR010000227.1:0-19279 GCA_045544795.1 Eubacteriales bacterium | reverse complement strand
TTCAACATCAACTGTGCTGTCACCGCAATAGATACATTCTTCTTTCGTGCAGCCGACTTGGTCTAATATATCAAAAATCACTGTTGGGTCAGGCTTTTTTGGCTTATCTTGTCTGTGACCGTAAACACATTCAAAACTGTCTCCGAAAAAGCTTTTGCACACGTCGACGGTTATATTGTGCGGCTTATTTGAAAGAACGGCACATTTTATGCCTCTGTTCTTCAAGGCAGAAAGCATGTCCTCAATTCCGTCAAATACAGTGATATTTTTGTTGCCGTATTCGTCGTATACAGAGAGTGTGTACTTCAAAAAATCATCAAAACGAGTCGGATCACCGCCGACATACTTGTAAAGTTTTTCGATAAGTATAGGTGCGCCGTTTCCTATAAAATTCGGGTAAACAGACGTATCAACAGGTTCAAATCCGAATTTTTTAAGACCTGTATTACCGCAAAAAGCAATTGAATCAAGAGTATCGAGCAGCGTTCCGTCAAGATCAAAAATAACAAATTTCTTCATAGTCGTCTCCTTATTGCGAGTATTTTATCATAATAAGCCCGTATGTGTCAATTTGCGATTGAAAAAAGTATATAATTTGTTATAATGTTATAAGAGGAGGTGGAATCATGAACGATAATATACGTTCAAAGCTTACGGTGCTTACGTCGCGCCCCGGCGTTTATATTATGAAAAATGCCGATGGTGAGATAATATACGTCGGTAAGGCAAAAAACTTAAAAAACCGTGTCAGTCAGTATTTTGTTTCCAACTCTTCGCACACGCTGAAGGTTGTCAGAATGGTTTCAAATATTGCTGATTTTGAATATATTGTGACATCTTCCGAGCTTGAGGCGCTTATTCTTGAGAATAATCTTATTAAAAAACACAAGCCGAAATATAACATACTTTTAAAGGATGACAAGACTTATCCGTATATTTCCATAAGTAAAAAAGGTGATTTTCCGCGATTTACTCTTGCCAGAAAAAGAAACAGTGAGGATATGCGGTATTTCGGACCGTTTCAATCCTCTTCTGCTGTGTGGGAAATAATCAAGACTATAAATGAAGTGTTTGGGCTTTACAGCTGTAAAAATACTTTCCCGCGTGATTTTAACAAGCACAGACCCTGTCTTAATTACCATATAGGCAAATGTCCGGGTATATGTACGGGTAAAATTTCTTCTGAGGAGTATATGCAGAGCATATCTCAGGCAATAAGCTTTTTGAACGGTGATTATAAAAAACTGCTTTCCGAGCTTAACGAAAAGATGCTTGAATATGCAGAAAATATGGAGTTTGAAAAGGCGGCTGTCATACGTGACAGAATAAACAGCATAAACCGACTTGAATCAAAACAGGTCATCGTTCTTTCGACCGATGTTGACAGAGACATTATTGCACACTCTGTTCTTGAGGATGAGGTGTGCTTTTCCGTTATGCATATCCGCGGCGGTAAACTGCTTTTTCAGGATACTGTGTTTGTCGGTGAAAACGCCCATGATATATTCGGCACGTTTATAGAGCAGCATTATACTCTCGACGATATGATACCGAAGGATATCGCGGTCGAGGTCATGCCCGAATCTGCAGAACTGTTATCCGAGTGGCTGTCTGTACGGCGTAAAAGAAGCGTCCGTATTTTCTGTCCCGAACGCGGTGAAAACGTTCGGCTTATGGATATGTGCAAAAACAATTCTGCTGAAAAGCTTGCGGAAAAAAAGTCAAACGGAATCCGTGAAAGTAAGCTTATGGGTCATATTGCGCAGATGCTTGGACTTCCGTCCATTCCTCGCCGTATAGAAATGTATGACGTTTCAAACTATGGCGCTGAGAGCACTGTGGGCGGAATGATAGTCTGGCAGAATGATCGGTTTAAAAAGAGTGACTACAGACGCTTCTCTTTTGAAGGTGTTTTTGCACCCGATGACTACAGGCATACCCGCGAAATGATTGAACGCAGGCTTATCCATCTTGATAACGGTGACGAAGGGTTTGAAACAAAGCCTGATTTGATTTTTCTCGATGGCGGTGCGGGCCATCTCAGTGCGGTTTCGGATATTATCTCCGCGCGCGGTATAAACGTTTTCGGTCTTGTAAAGGACAGAAAACACAGAACGCGGGCAATTGTCAGCAACAGGGGAGAGGTCGATATCAGAACCAATCCTGCTGTTTATAAATTTTTTACTTCGCTTCAGGATGAAGTGCACCGCTATGCAATTTCATATATGCAGAGCAAGCATAAAAAGAAAATGGTGTCGGGCGGACTTAAATCTGTAAAAGGTGTCGGACCTGCTAAATATAAAGCGCTTATGAGCAGATTTAAAACGGTTTCTGCAATAAAAAACGCATCAATAGATGAGCTTACGTCTGTATCGGGAATTAATACGGCGCTTGCAGAGCAGATAAAAAAGTATTTTGACGGAGAATAAAAGCATGATGAGAATAATTTCGGGAGTGAGGCGCGGAAAAAAGCTTTTGTCACTTGAAGGTGATAGCACAAGACCGACGCTTGAACGTGTAAAGCAGGCGTTTTTTAGCGCAATACAGTTTGAAATAGCAGGGAAAACAGTTCTTGACCTTTTTGCAGGCAGCGGTCAGCTTGGACTTGAGGCGTTGTCAAGAGGTGCTGAATTTTGCTATTTCAACGATATGTCTGCAAAGGCGTGTGAGATAATAAATAAAAACGTTACAGCTTGCGATTTTCTTAAAATGTCGCAACTTACTTGCAAATCGTATATTGATTGTGTTAAAATGATTAAAAGCAGAAATAAAAAGGTGTCGCTTGTATTTCTTGACCCGCCTTACGGCAATGATCTTGTTAACAGCTCTCTTGAACTGTTGGATGAGACGGGGGTGCTTGAAAAAGGGGCGGTCATCGTCTGCGAAACTGCTGATACTGATGATGTTGACTGTAATGCGTATTCTTTACGTAAAGAATATCGTTATTCGGGAATCAAGGTATCAATTTTGTCTTATGAAGGTGAAAAGTAATGGAAAGATCTGCAATATGTCCCGGTTCGTTTGATCCTATAACCAGGGGACATATGGATATAATAATGCGTGCTTCCAAAATGTTTGATAAGCTTTACGTTGCGGTGCTTACCAATTCGTCAAAAAAATCAAGCTTTACTATTGAAGAACGTGTGGAAATGATTAAAAAATGTACAAAGGACATTCCCAACGTCGTTGTTTGTACTTTTGAGGGGCTTGTTGCGGAGTACGCGAGAAGTGTAGGTGCTATCGCTCTTATCAGGGGTCTTCGCGCCGTGACTGACTTTGAGTATGAGTTTCAGATGTCCCTTACAAACAAAAAAATCAATAACGAGTTGGAAACTATATTTTTAACTACCAATTCAGAGTATATGTATTTATCATCAAGTGTTGTCAAGGAAATTGCAAAATTCGGCGGTGATATAAGTGATTTCGTACCAGAGGCGGTACTTAGCGATATTGAAAAAAGAATTAAAAACAGAAAGGAACAGTAACTATGGATTTTGAAGAAATATTGAATGCGTTGGAGGATCTTGTTGAAAATTCATGGACACTCCCCATGTCAGGCGGAAGAACCGTGGTTGACAGCGCGCAGATTCTTGAGTTTGTAAAGGAAATGCGTCTTAATCTTCCTGAGGAGATAAAGCGTTCAAAGAGAATTATCAAGGAGCGCGACGATATAATTGCCCGCGCAAGATCCGAGTCGGAGGGTATTCTTACCGCGGCAAACGTTCAGGCAAAGCATCTCGTATCACAGGAAGAGGTATATAAGTCTGCTCAGATAAAAGCGAGTGAGATAGTTGCAAACGCTCAGAATGCGGCAAAAGAACTTCGCATGGCTACTGTGGATTACTGTGATAACGTTCTTAAAAAGACTGAGGATACGTTAAAGCGCGGTTACGACAGTATTTCGGAAACACGCAAAAATATCAGAAAGTCAGAAAAATAATGAGCAGTTCAAAAGAGCGTGTATATATGCTTGATATACTGCGCGGTATTGCGGTTATCGGCATGGTGTTTCATCATTCGCTCGTTTCGTATGAAATAGTATTTGATACTGCTGTAAAATGGCTTTACGGGAAAGCCTTTGCATCGGTTCAGCTTGTTTTTGTGGCGGTGTTTTTGCTGGTTTCAGGTATCTGTACGCACTATAGCAGAAACGTTATGCGGCGCGGACTTATAGTGTTTGCCGCGGCAATGCTGATGACAGTTGCGACCTGCTTTGTTTTACCGTATTTCGGTATCGTGGGACTTAACATATATTTTGGTATTTTGCATATGTTCGGTCTTTCGATGATACTTTACTCGTTGTTTAAAAAGCTGCTGTCAAAAATTCCCGCAGTTGTAGGAATAATCGTTTTTACGGTTTTGTTTATTGTATACTATGCTTTTTATATAACAGAGCCTGTTGCGGATACCTGGCTTCTTTTGCCGTTCGGTTTTATTCCTGCTGCAATGGAATATTACGGTGACTATTATCCGCTTTTGCCGTTTTTCTTTTTGTTTCTTACGGGTACCTATCTCGGTAAGCTTGTAAAAGAAAATAAATTCCCGCGTTGGTTTTATTCTTTCAGAATACCGGTTCTTGAGTTTGTCGGCAGAAACTCACTCTGGATATATATCCTTCATCAGCCGGTCATTTTCCCGATAATGATGCTTGTATATTATTTGATTGCATAAAAAAACATCCCGCATAAGCGGGATGTTTTTTTATGCTTTAGCCTTTGATAGCTTTGAGCTTCTTTTCGTTGATCGTAACCTTGTGAGCTTCGGCTGCTTCTTCAAGGTGATGTACCCAATCGTGACTCAGATGATCCTGCTCAACTGAGATCTTCCATGCGGGTTCGCCTGCTTTTACAAAGTAAATAACGTGGTAACCGAGGTCGGATTTGATAACTTCAACGTCGCCTGCTTTACGTTCAGCATTGCATGCCCACTCGATAAATGCTTCGGGATAGCTGCCGTTGCCGTCGTTCATGACGTTCTCTAAAAGACCCTCTGTCTCTTTTGCATTTGCAGCTTCACTGTGCTTTGTAACAAGCTCGATGAAAGCCTTTTCGGTCTTTTCGCCTGAGTTGTACTCAGCAAGTACGTCGTCAGCCTTTTTCTTTATATCCTCTTCCTTGTCGTCTTCACCGATTTCAAAGTAGATGTGACGAACTGTACCTGCAAGTGTCTCGTCGCGGTACTGAGGCTTTGTCATCATGTAAACTGTGTATGCAGTGTCTGTGTCCTTTTCGGGAGCAGTAACCATTGTCATACCGATTGCAGTATCTTTATTGAATAACCACTTTGTAAGCTCGCTCTGCTTGCTTTCCTCTTCTGAGGGGTAAAAGGCAGAAGCGTTGATTGACTTCATTTCGGTTTCAACGTTTGTTTTTGCATCTTCAGCCTTTTCAGCTTCGTCAGTCTTTTCACTTACTGATACAAAATGATCTGTAAGCATTGTTTTAAGCATTGTCTCAAACTCTTCAGGTGTTTTTGCGGCAGCAAGCTTGTCAGCAAAAGCCTTTGACTCAGCCTTGGCAGCTTCCTTGTCGCTGTTCTTTGAGGTGAATGAATATTTAAGATACTCAGCCTTTACGTAGTTTGACTTGTTCTCTTCAAAATAGGCGTTTATCTCATCGTCGGTGTATTCTTTGTTCTCTTCGTTGAACTTTTCCTGATACTCAGATGCGAGCATAGATAACTCCATAGCTCTGCGTACGTCTTTCTCCTTGACGCCTTCGCCGTAAACCTTTGTAAGATATGTGCCAAAGCCTACGTTGTTGTTTTTAGCGTCGGTCTTCATCGAAGCGATGTTGTCGTCGATAGACTTTTTGCCTTCGTCAGAAAGTGTTACGCCTGCTTCTTTTGCTTTTTCAGCGGCAAGAATCATATCCTCAGCCTCGTTCTGAGCCTGTCCTACAAAATAGTCAAGCCATGTACCGTCACCGTATGACTGACTGTCAAGACTCTTTGTGTTGTCTATCATTGATGAGAAATAGCTCTGCATCTGATAATAGATCGTTTTTGTGTAGTATGTCATCATTGCGTTATCTACTTTATAGTTGTCAGTAGACAGTGCAACTGCGTTTCTGAGGAAGAATCCCGTGCTTGCTACTGTGCTGTAAGCAATACCTAATACTATAGCGGCAACAACAAGAATTGAAACAACTGTTGTAACTGCCTTTGTAATTTTCTCGCGGCGGACTTTCTTAGCAGCCGCCTTTTTCATTTCCTCTCTTTTTCCTGCACGCGCTTCACGTGCACGCTGACCTTTACCCATAATGGACCTCCATTTATTTTTAATTAGTAAAAACTATTATATATTTTATCACAGAATATTGTATAGGTCAATATTATCTTTTGTAAAAAAATCAACTATTTTGTTAAAAACTGACCTATTATGCTTGCGGCGTTATTTGCCGCCATTTTTGAAAATGTAGGATAATCAAGATGTGCTTTTCCGTCTGCACTGTCAGAAATTGCACGTATTACACAGAACGGAGTGCTGTTTATGTAGCATGCATGACCTATAGCGCCCGCTTCCATATCACACGCGACTGCCGAAAAGTTCTCTTCTATATAATCTTTTTTCTCTGTGCTTGCAACAAACTGGTCACCGCTTGCAATAACACCGCAAAGTGTTTTGCATCCGTTGGCTTTGGCAATTTCAATGATTTTATCCTTTTGCGGAGCACAGTCAAAATTGATAACGTTTATTCCCGATATCAAGCCTTTCGGGTCACCGAGAGGGGATGTATCCATATCATGCTGAACAACACTTGATGCAACCGTTATATCTCCGCATTGAAGCGATGAGTGTACAGCACCCGCAACACCTGTGTTGATAATAAGGTCAGGCGAGTACTTAAGTATCATGGTCTGTGCACATATTGCCGCAAAAACCTTGCCGACGCCGCAAACTGCAATAACAACGTCATTTCCGCTGAGAGTTCCTGCTGTAAAGGTGATTCCACTTACACACTCCTGCGTCTTGTTTTCAAGCTTTTCTGTCAAAAGCTCCGCTTCATATTGAAGCGCGCAAATAATTCCTGTCATTTTGATTCTCCTTTATAGGTATAGTTTCCTCTTTCGAACTTATCAAGAACGGCGGAATACTTTATACACTCCTCTTTTGCTTTTGAAAGATCGAGTGTTTTGTAGTTACCGCATTCTGTTTCAGATGCACCGAAAACCTCGCCGTCATGATTTATTATCTGCCTGAGTATTTTCCGTGTAAGGTCAAATACGTCGTCATCATTCATACTGTCTGTAAGAAGGTAAAATCCCGTCTGACAGCCCATCGGTCCGAAATAGATTATCTTATCGGAATACTCACTGTTTCTTGCAAAGGTTGCAAACATGTGTTCGACCGTGTGCATTGTGACGTTATCCATGTAATCATTATTGTTTGGCTTTCTTGTGCGCAGGTCATATGTTGTGATACTGCCGTCCTTACGCGAAATATAAAAGCCGGGGTCAAGTATCTTGTGGTCTATTTCAAAGCTTGTTATCCGTTTCATCGTAAAACTCCTTAATGTAATAAATATATTATATATAATTTTTAATATATTTCAACTGCTTTCTATTGATAAGATGAAAAAATACTGTTATAATCTTGTTATATTTCAGGAGATACGGTTATGAAAAAGATCAGATCAACATTTCTATTGTTTTTAACGGCTGTTATATGGGGCGTAGCTTTTGTCGCACAACTTATCGGCTCGGAGCACGTAGGTACGTTTACTTTTAACGGAGTGCGGTTTATTTTGGGTGCACTTTCGCTTATTCCTGTCATTCTTTTGTTTGAGCAAAAGAACAGGACAAAAGATAAGCTGAAGCTTACGCTTGTTATCGGTATTGTTGCAGGCCTTATCCTTTTCGGTGCATCGACCCTTCAGCAGATTGGCGTTGAAATGACGGGCAGCGCGGGTAAATCCGGCTTTATTACAGGTCTTTATACTGTTCTTGTTCCTTTCTTTGCTATGTTTTTCGGCAAAAAAACAAGTCTTAATACCTGGATGGGCGCTGTGCTTGCAGTAGCAGGCCTATATCTTTTAAGCTTTGCGGACGGCATTGGAGCTGTAGGCATGGGTGATCTTGTGTTGCTTATAGGTTCTGTTCTGTGGGCGTTTCATATACTTGTTATCGACCGCTTCGGCGGGGGAGCGTATTCGCTGATATTTGCTATGACGCAGTTTATGGTGTGCGGTGTTCTCAGCATTGTCTGCGCTCTTATATTCGAGGATATTTCCTTTAGCGCAATATACAACGCACGTTTTCCGATTTTGTATGCAGGTCTTATGTCTGTCGGTGTGGCGTATACATGTCAGATTCTTGGTCAGAAAAACGCCGATCCTACTTTTGCTACCATTGTACTTTCGACAGAATCGGTATTCAGCGCACTCGGAGAGGCGGTTATATTCGGTTTTATTTTGACGTCGCATGAGTATACTCCGATTTCTCTTCGCGGATATATAGGTTGCGGTATCATGTTTTTGGGTATAATTGTAAGCCAACTTAAGCCTTTTAAAATAAAAAAAATATAAAAAAGTGTTGACTTTAGCATGTTATCATGATAAAGTGTTAAAGTAAACTTAAATCAGCAGGTGTAAAACTATGGATCAGAAAATACTTAAAACAGATGAACGTGCAGCGTTTGCGTTGCGTTCGCTATATCGCAGATTCGGTTATTGCCGTTATAAAATGAGCAAGTTTGAAGAATATGCTCTTTATATCAGAAATAAGGATTTTCTTGTTTCTGACGGTATTATTTCTTTTACCGATACGAATGGACGCTTGCTTGCCCTCAAGCCTGACGTCACTTTGTCAATAATCAATAACTCGCACGATGAGGCGGGAAGTGTACAAAAGCTTTATTATGATGAAAACGTTTACCGTATTTCAAAAAGCTCTCATTCTTATAAAGAAATAAAGCAGACAGGTCTTGAATGCATAGGTGACGTGGGGCTTTTTGAGGTGTGTGAGGTTGTGATGCTTGCAGTTTCAAGCCTTAAAACAATTTCCGATGATTTTATTCTTGAACTATCGCACGTCGGCGTAATGCAGTCTGAACTTAAAAAGCTTGAGCTTGATCCTGCTGCCGAGAAAAAAATTCTTGACTGTATCAGCAGAAAGAGTGTTGATGAGCTTTATGAGGTGTGCAAGCAGTATTCCGTATCTGATGACACGTATGCAAAGCTTGCTGTATTTTCGGGTAATTATCACACCGTTACAGAGGCAGTAAAAGCTCTTGAGGCGGTTTGTGAAGGCGAACAGTTTGATGAGTTCAGAGCAGTTGCGGAATTTCTGGTTTCTTACGGCATCAGTGAAAACGTACGTGTTGACTTTTCGCTGACAAATGATATGACCTATTACAGCGGTATTGCGTTTAAGGGATATATTAAGGATATACCTGTAAGTGTACTTTCAGGCGGTCAGTATGATAAGCTGATGCGGAATATGGGCAGAAACTCAGGTGCAATCGGCTTTGCGGTCTATCTTGATGCACTTGAAAGACTTGGCTTTGAGGATAAAGAATACGACGTGGATATTGTTCTTTTACACGGCGGAGATACGGTGTCGTCATTAAGAACGGCTGAGCTTCTTTCTTCGCAGGGAAATACCGTAAGGGTATGCGCATCGGTGCCTGCCGATATCAAATACCGTCAGGTAATTGAAGTGGCAAAGGAGGAAAAATAATGATTGATATAGCTTTGCCAAAGGGCAGACTCGGTGAAAAGGTGTATGCAATGTTTGAAAAGGCAGGCTTTCCCTGTCCTTCAATTCATGAGGAAAACCGAAAACTTATATTTGAAAATAAACAGCTCGGTGTACGGTATTTCTGGGTGAAACCGTCTGACGTTGCGATATATGTCGAGCGCGGTGCTGCCGATATCGGTGTTGCGGGAAAGGATATTCTTCTTGAATATAAGCCTGACGTGTATGAGCTTCTTGATCTTAATATAGGTGAGTGCAGCATGGCTGTTGCCGCAAAAAAAGGTTTTCGCGATAACACCGATACGACGCTTCGCGTTGCAACCAAGTTTACAAATATTGCCGAAAGCTATTATGCGGAAAAGTGCCGCGATATAGATATAATCCATCTTAACGGGTCTATCGAGATCGCACCGATACTCGGACTTTCCGACGTCATCGTCGATATAGTTGAGACAGGAAAGACACTTATAGAAAACGATCTTGAGCCGTATGAAACCATTACACAGATAAGTGCACGGCTTATTTCAAATAAGTCAAGCTACCGATTTAAAAACGAAGTGATTGAGCAGATTCGTCTTGCTCTTTCAGAGCAGGTGAGGAATTCAAAATGATAAAGATATATAAATACGGACAGGTGTCCAACGACGAAATATTTGCGCGCGGAACTGCGGACAGGGATGTGTCGGGAATTGTTTCTGATATTATAAAAAATGTAATTGAAAAGGGTGATACGGCGCTGTTTGAGTATTGCGAGTGCTTTGACGGAGTAAAGCTTTCGTCACTTGAAGTGACGAAACAGGAGATTGACGAGGCGTTTTCGCTTGTTGAACCGAGATTTATAGAGGTTTTAAAATCAGCCGCCGAGAGAATTACCGCTTTTCACGAAAAGCAGGTGCGCAACAGCTTTATACTTAACGATACAGACGGTGTTGTTATAGGCCAGAAGGTTATTCCGATAGAAAAAGCGGGACTTTACGTCCCCGGCGGAACGGCCGCATATCCCTCTACTGTGCTTATGGACAGTATCCCCGCAAAGCTTGCAGGCTGTAAGGAGATATGCATTACCACACCGCCCGATAAAAGCGGAAAGGTAAACCCCGTTATTCTTGCGGCTGCTAAAATCGCGGGTGTTGACCGTATTTTCAAGGTGGGCGGTGCTCAGGCGATCGCGGCGCTTGCATACGGTACTCAGACAGTTCCGAAAGTAGATAAGATCGTAGGTCCCGGCAACGCTTTTGTTGCAGAAGCAAAAAAACAGGTTTACGGAATCGTGTCAATTGACATGATAGCAGGACCGAGCGAGATTTTAGTTGTTGCAGACGGTAAGAGTAATCCGAAGTTTGTGGCGGCTGACCTTCTCTCACAGGCAGAACATGATAAAATGGCAGGCGCTGTGCTTGTTACAGACAGCGCAGCTTTTGCAAGAGCTGTAAGTGACGAGCTGGAAAAGCAGATACCGCTTCTTTCACGCAGTGAAATTGCGCGTGTTTCGATTGATAATAACGGAAAGATTATTGTTGCCGATGATATTCTCCGTGCAATAGATATAGCAAATGAAATAGCACCTGAGCATCTTGAACTTTGTGTCGACAGTCCGTTTGATTATCTTGATAAGATCAAACACGCAGGCTCAATTTTTATGGGAAGATATTGCCCTGAAGCGCTTGGTGACTATTATGCAGGCCCCAACCACACACTTCCCACACTCGGTACAGCGCGTTTTTCAAGCCCGCTTTCCGTTGATGATTTTGTTAAGAAAACACAGTATACCTATTATACAAAAGATGCACTTTCACGCGTTGCAGACGACGTTGCTTTTTTTGCAACGAAAGAGGGTCTCACGGCTCATGCACGCTCTGCGACGATTCGCTTTGAGGAAGAATAATGAGTAGATTTTTAAATGAAAAATATCAGTCGCTTGAAGCATATACCCCCGGTGAGCAGCCGCGCGACATGAAGTACATAAAGCTTAATACAAATGAATCACCCTATCCGCCTTCTCCGTCCGTTATAGAAGCAATATGCGGCGAGCAGGCAAAGCTTCTCCGTCTCTACTCAGACCCCGAGTGTACAGAACTTAAATCTGCGCTTGCTGAACTTCACGGGGTGAAAAGCAAAAGTATTTATCTTTCAAACGGCTCTGACGATATACTCAATTTTGCTTTTATGGCATACGCATCAGAACAAAAGCCTGTTGCTTTTCCCGAGATAAGCTACGGATTTTATAAGGTGTTTGCCGAGCTTTACGGTATTCCCTGTAAAAAAATACCGCTTAAAGAGGATTTTTCTATTGATCCCGACGATTATTGCGGTATCGGCTGTCTTGTTGTAATTGCAAATCCCAATGCACCGACAGGCCGCGCACTTTCGGTTGCTGATATAGAAAAAATCGTTAAATCCAATCCCGATAACGTTGTTTTGATTGATGAGGCATACGTCGACTTCGGTGCTAAGTCGGTCTACCCGCTTACTGAAAAATATAAAAATCTGCTTGTTGTACAGACCTTTTCAAAGTCGCGTTCAATGGCGGGTGCACGTCTTGGCTTTGCAATAGCGGATGAAGGGATAATATCTGACCTTGAGCGTATAAAGTATTCTACAAATCCATATAACGTCAACAGACTTACACAGCTTGCAGGCACATGTGCTGTAAGGGAAAACGAATATTATATGGAAAATTGCAAAAGAATTATTGCAACGAGAGAGTACACCGTCCGTGAGCTTGAAAAAATCGGATTTACGGTTATTCCCTCAAAGGCAAACTTTATTTTTGCAAAAAGCGATAAAACAGACGGTAAATCTCTCTATGAAAGATTAAAGAAAAACGGTGTTCTTGTGCGTCATTTTGATGACCCGAGGATAAGTGATTATAACAGAATTACGATCGGAACAGATGAAGATATGCAGACGTTTATCTCAATTGTCAAAAAGATATTGGAGGAAAGCATATGAGAAGTGCAGAAATTGTCAGAAAAACGAACGAAACGGACATCACGCTAAAGTTGAACCTTGACGGTGTCGGCAAAAGCAATATCAATACAGGATGTGGCTTTTTGGATCATATGCTCACTCTTTTTGCAAGTCACGGCAGATTTGATCTTGACGTGAAATGTGTGGGGGATACCTATGTTGATTATCATCACACCGCTGAAGATATTGCTATAGCACTCGGACAGGCTTTTTCGGAGGCGCTTGGAGATAAACGCGGGATATACCGCTATGCCGATGCAGTAATTCCGATGGATGAGGCGCTTATTGCCGCGGCGGTTGATATTTCGGGAAGAAGCTGTCTTGTTTATAATATCGAGATACCTGCACAGAAGGTGGGAGATTTTGATACTGAACTCGTTCTTGAATTCTTTACGTCATTTGTACGTAATTCAAGCATAACTCTCCATATCCGCAGTCTTGACGGCTCTAATTCGCACCATATAATCGAAGGCGCATTTAAATGCTTTGCAAGAGTTTTGCGCACAGCCTCAAGAATTGACGCTGAATTTGCAGACAGCGTACCTTCGACAAAAGGGGTGCTCTGATGATCGCAATAATTGATTACGGTGTCGGAAATCTGTTTTCACTTAAATCATCGTTTAATGCTGTCGGCGCAGACGTCGAAGTGACAGGGGATATAAAGAAAATAGAGTCTGCCGATAAGCTGATACTTCCCGGTGTCGGTGCGTTTGAGGATGCGGCAAAAAAACTGTTTGACTCAGGGCTTGATAAGGTGATAAAAGAGCAGACCGCAAAAGGCAAACCGCTTATGGGCATATGCCTCGGTATGCAGATGCTTTTTGAAAAAAGCTATGAATTCGGGGAACATGACGGTCTGGGGCTTATAAAAGGCGCTGTTGTACCGATGAAGGACAGAATACCCGACTCGCTTAATATTCCGCATATCGGATGGAACGCTCTTGAAAAGAAACAGGACAGCCCCATTCTTAAATATGTGAACGACGGTGACTGCGTATATTTCGTTCACTCATTTTATGCAACTGACTGTGACGAAAACGTCACGTCGGTTACCGATTACGGTATACCGATAACCGCATCTGTTCAATCCGGTAATATTTACGGATGTCAGTTCCATCCTGAAAAAAGCGGTAAGGTCGGACTTAATATACTTCGTGCATTTTGTGAACTTGGAGAATAAGATATGAATATATTTCCTGCTATAGATATTGTTAACGGTTGCGCTGTGCGTCTGTATAAGGGTGACTATGATAAAATGACAGTATACAGTAATGACCCCACCGAAATCGTCCGTGATTTTGAAAGATGCGGCGCAAGGTTTTTACACCTTGTTGATCTTGAGGGCGCAAAAGACGGAACGACTCCCAATTTTGACACGGTTAAAAAAATCAGACAGTCTACTGACATGTTTATTGAGATCGGCGGCGGAATACGCAGTATGGAAACTGTAAAGAAATATCTTGATGAAGGTATTGATCGCGTTATATTAGGTACTGCAGCAGTTAATGACGAGGCGTTTTTAAAAGAGGCAGTATCCGCTTACGGTGATAAGATAGCAGTCGGTGTTGATATAAAAGACGGCTTTGTTGCGATAAAAGGCTGGACAGAAAAATCCCGGTACTCAGGTATTGAGTTCTGTGAGAAAATGCAGTCTGCAGGAGTTAATACCATTATCTGTACTGACGTTTCAAAGGACGGTGCGATGATAGGTACCAACCGCGAATTATATAAGGAACTTTCCCAAAAGCTTGGTATAAATATTACCGCATCAGGCGGTGTTTCGACCATTGATGACGTTAAGGCGCTTGCGGATCTCGGTCTTTACGGGGCAATAATCGGCAAGGCATATTATACGGGTGCAATCGATCTTACGCAGGCATTGGAGGCGGCAAAGTGATAACTAAACGAATTATACCCTGTCTTGACGTAAAAGACGGCAGGGTGGTAAAGGGCGTAAATTTCAAAAACGTTGCAGACGTTTCAAATCCTGTTGACCTTGCGAGGTATTACAGTGATAACGGCGCTGATGAGCTTGTTTTTTACGATATAACCGCATCTTTCGAACAGCGTCGGTTATTTACCGAGATACTTACAAAAGTGGCATCTGAGATATTTATACCTCTTACAGTTGGCGGCGGTATAAACACACTTGACGATTTTGAGCGAGTCTTAGGCTGCGGTGCTGATAAAGTGAGTGTAAATTCGGGCGCTATACGCAACCCTGCGCTTATAGAAGCGGCTGCCAAAAAGTACGGCTCGCAGTGTGTTGTTCTTTCAGCTGATATAAAACGTGTTGACGGACAGTTTCACGTTTTTGCCAAGGGCGGCAGAGAGGATACGGGTATGGAAGCGATTTCCTGGATAAAGTGCTGTGTGGATAACGGCGCGGGCGAGGTCGTTGTAAACTCGATCGATACTGACGGTGTAAAACAGGGCTTTGACATTGAAATGCTTGCAAAGGTGTGTGATACTGTGTCCGTACCTGTTATTGCATCGGGAGGTGCCGGAGGAATTGACCATTTTGTTCAGCTTTTTAAATCTGTACCCGATGTTTCCGCAGGACTTGCCGCATCAATATTCCATTTCGGTGAGGTCTCGATAAATGACCTTAAACAACAGCTTAAAAATAACGATATTACAGTGAGGTTAATATGATAGATATAAATAAACTTAAATTTGATGATAAAGGACTTATTCCTGCAATCGTGGTTGATGCTTTTTCTAAAAAGGTGCTAACACTTGCATATATGAACAGAGAAAGCCTTGAAATGTCGATAGAAAAGGGGATCACATGCTTTTTCAGCCGTTCAAGACAAAAACTCTGGATAAAGGGGGAGACAAGCGGTAACTTTCAGCATATCGTTTCTATAACTGCAGACTGTGACGGAGATGCGCTTACTGTTGTTGTCGAAAAGGACGGTCCTGCATGCCACCTCGGTACCGATTCATGCTTTAACGATACCGTATATCAGAGTGATGACAGGTCGGAATTTTCGATGGACGGTCTTTATGATCTGCTTGTGGGCAGAAAGACGGATATGCCCGAAAATTCATACACTACTTATCTTTTTCAGAAAGGTATTGATAAGATCCTTAAAAAGATAGGGGAGGAGTCAACCGAGGTTATTATAGCCTCAAAGGCGGATGATAAAAAGGAAACGGTTTATGAAATAGCCGACCTTGCATATCATATTATGGTAATGATGGTTGAGATGGGAATATCTGTTGACGATGTAAGACGTGAACTTGCTTCGCGCCACGTTATAGACCATAAAGTAAAACAGGAAAAAATGACTAAATAGAATAAGAGAAGTATTCTCTCGGAGAGGATACTTCTTTATTTATAAAGACCGGTATAACCCGATCGTACCTGAGAATATTTCTGTTATATGAACAAATCAAAGAGCCCCGTGAATTGTCACGGGACTCATTGATTTTATAGAAATCTATCGACTCTCGGTTTGAGACCTATTTTATCGGGCGTATATGCAGGAAGCTGTAATATATCATGGCCGGGGAAGCAGTTGCCCTCGATTATTTGTATACTGTCCTCTGAAAAAGCAATATCCCAGCCTACGTATCCGACCTCGGGAATGATTTTTGCAGCACCGCTTACCGTTTCGATCACCTTATCCCACATAGGAATTTTAAAGCCGACGATGGATTTATCGGTATAGGGGTGCTTTTTGTAAGTTATACCGTCCTTATCTGCCGCGGGAAGCGTAATACTGCCGTCATCAATATTTACGATTGCAGCCATGCCTCCGCTGTTAAGGTTATCGACAAACTTTCCGTTGTTGCCAATGCGCCAGAAAGCGAATACAGGTGTAACAGACTTGCCGTCGTTAATGGTTACAACACGTACCGTGTTTATTGCAAGCGGGTAAACTTCTGATATCTTACTGTTCTGAATAACAATTTCTTCAATAATACCCACAGGCTTTGTCATAAGCTCATCGTATATGTCGTCAAGAGGTTTATCAAACAGTACCTTTTCTATTCCTCTTCCGCAGGTGCCGTCTTTTGGCTTATATATAAAGCCGCCTTTATTCTCAGCAAATTTAAGAAAGCTGTCTTTGGTAAGATTCTCGGTAAAAAGCCATTCACGGTTTATATAGTCAGCAAAAATGTTATTGAACTCATTTTTGTTGTCAAAAATATGCCACATGCTTCGGTCGTTGAACTTCTTTACAAGCGCATTGTTTACTCCTCGTGTGACGTAGGTCTTTCGTTGCGCACGGTTAAGATTATAAAATTCAAACAGATCATAATCAAGCGGGCCTGCACCGTAGCGCACACCGCAGTAAAGCATATCAAAAAACACGTAGAAACGTGATTTGCCCGATTTTTTGCTTACACGTGTCACATCGTGCTTTACGCGGGACAGATTCATTCTGAATACTCTTTTAATTGCATATGTTAAAGACATTATACTTTTCTCCAATTATTTTATATTATAATTATATTTGTACAGACCGATAATGTCAAGGTAGATAAATTTATTTAAAATTTAAAAAATATTGTTTTTTTCGACATAATTATGTATTATGTTTTTAATAGTAAAACTATAGGAAGAGAAAATGCAGGACAGAAATAAAAGGATAGTTAAAATAATACTTTTTGCATTGGCGGTTGTTTTTTTGATAGTCGTAGGATGGGTTGTCGGAAAGCCGATGGTTATGCTCGCGTCAGAGCCTGATAAATTCAGGGACTGGGTTGAAGAACTTGGATTTTTAGGTGAGCTTGCTTATATAGGTATGCTGATATTTCAGATTGTATTTGCAATAATCCCCGGTGAACCGTTTGAAATCGTAGCGGGTTACGCCTTCGGTGCAATAAAAGGGACGGTGCTTTGCTGTATCGGTACGACACTTGGCAGTATTGTGGTTTTTATTCTTGTGCGTACGTTTGGCAAGCGGGTTGTTGAGTTGTTTTTTTCTTACGATAGAATTAATGAAGCAAAATTTCTTAAAAGAAGTAAACGACGGGACTTGGTTTCATTTCTTGTTTTCTTATTGCCGGGAACGCCTAAGGATTTGCTTGTGTATTTTCTCGGTCTTACAAAAATCGACTTTATTACCTTTCTGATAGTTGTTGCCATAGGCAGAATACCTTCTATCGTTACGTCCACCGTGGGCGGAAATGCGCTTGGCAAACAGGACTATCTTATGGCGATTGTAACTTTCGCCGTTACAATACTCGTAAGTATAACAGGGTATATTATTTATCAGACGGTTTTAGCACGTCATAAGAATAAAAAAGAAAAATAATTTGTTAAAACCCTTGATTTTTATGTAAAATGTGATACAATAAATTAGCACTCTTAAATACAGAGTGCTAATTTTAGCTTTGAAGGTGATTTTTTATGGCAAAAAAACAGTTTAAAACAGAGTCTAAAAAGCTTCTTGATATGATGATAAATTCTATTTATACACACAAGGAGATATTTTTACGTGAGCTTCTTTCAAACGCAAGTGATGCGATTGATAAGTTGTATTACCGTTCAATCACTGACGGTAACGTTACTGTTTCAAAGGACAGTCTTGAGATCAGACTTTCTGTTGATAAGGATGCGCGTACTATCGTTATCGAGGATAACGGCATAGGTATGACAAAGGAAGAACTTGAAAATAATCTTGGTACAATCGCAAAAAGCGGTTCGTATGATTTTAAAAATACCACAGAGCAAAAAGAGGACGTTGACATAATCGGTCAGTTTGGCGTTGGATTCTATTCTGCTTTCATGGTGAGTGACGAAATAAGTGTTGTCAGCCGTGCTATTGACAGTGAGGAGGCTTATGAGTGGCGCTCTGCAGGTGTTGACGGATATACTGTAACTGAAGCACAGAAGGATAAATGCGGAACTATTGTTACTCTTCACGTAAAGGAAGATGCCGAAAACGAAAATTACAGTGAGTTTCTCGACAGCTACCGTATTCGTTCACTTGTTAAAAAATATTCCGATTATCTTCGTTACCCCATTAGAATGGACGTTGAAAAATCTGTTCCGAAGGATGGTGAAGAAGGGCAGTTTGAAACAGTAGTTGAAACACAGACCTTGAACAGTATGATACCGCTTTGGAAGAAGAGCGCGTCAGATTGCACCGAGGAGGAGTATAACGGTTTTTACAGAGAAAAATTCTTTGATTATGAACCGCCTCTTAAGGTTATTCATTCCCGTTTTGAAGGAACGACGTCGAGTGATGTTCTTTTGTTTATTCCAAAGCACGCACCGTATGATTATTATACAAAAGAGTTTGAAAAGGGTCTTCAGCTTTATTCAAGCGGTGTTCTTATTATGGATAAGTGCGCCGACCTTCTGCCCGATTATTTCAGTTTTGTACGCGGCGTTGCCGACAGTGCGGATCTTTCGCTCAATATTTCCAGGGAAACACTTCAGCATGATGCTCAGCTTAAGGCAATTGCTAAAAGTGTAGAGCGTAAAATCAGAACAGAGCTTTCAAAAATGCTCGCAAACGAGCGTGAGGCATATGAGGAATTTTATAAAACCTTTGGTGTTCAGCTGACCTACGGACTTTATTCCGACTACGGTATGCATAAAGATACTTTACAGGACCTTATTCTCTTTAAGTCTTCGTTTGAAAAGAAATAT
>JAZPZR010000226.1:0-3808 GCA_045544795.1 Eubacteriales bacterium | reverse complement strand
AAATCCGAAGGCTTCACGGTCTTCGATTTTTAAAAGAGCGGATTTTTGTTCAATCAAGGCATAAAGCGCAGTCAATACTTTACGTATTGGCGAGCATTTTAACACAGAGTGGGCGAAAATCCGCCTTTTAAAAACGGTGTTAGGATATTTCTCACTCCCCTCGGTTATGTATTTTTAAAATTGCATCCGCGATGTCCTCAGGCAGTTTTTTCATGACATAGATACAGTTATCATCTTCGTCATAATCCCAATCCTCAACAAGATACAGCTTTTTATTAAAAATCAAAAAATTGTACATGTTGACGTACAAAAGCTCGTCACTGCTCTCAAGCTCAATAACAAATTCCTCTGCATCCTCTAACGCGATCCGCTTTTCGGGGAGTGAGTCGATATCGGTATCCATCAGCTTTTCAACCGTCTTTTTATCTTTCTTTGAAAGCTTGAATCTGCTTTCATCCCAGTCGTCATAGTACGCGTTAAAGTTGGAAGCATCGGTGTAATATTCTGTTATTTCCTCTCTTTGCGAATCGGGACAAAAGAGTGTGCCGCAGCCGTCACTCACAAGGTCAAAGCCCTGCTCGTTTTCTACCGCGTAGTAGTTTCCGCAGTCCCACATGTTTATAAGACTGCCGCCCTTGTAGGTAAAAATCGGCTCGCTGTCAACGTCGACGTCCTCGTAGGTGAGCGTAAAATCGAGCACCGAGTATTTAACGCCGTCCGCCGTAAATTTTTCGTCCTGATAGCCCGCTTCATCTATCGTTATGTCGGTCTGGACAAAGCTTTCTTCTTCGGTAGCGCTTACTATACTGTCAATAAACACAAGCGAGAACAGTGACACAGGTATCATGGCAAGCGTTATACCGATCGAAAGTACGATGGGAAAAATGACGTTTAACACCTTCGGAAGCGGCGTACCCGCACGGCGCTTGTTTGCGGTGATAATAAGACCGATAATTCCGCAGGCAATTCCCGCAAGCCCTGAGGTAAACAAAAATATAAAGAACCATGCTAAAAACATACTAAAAAATGCCATATTTTTCTCCTTTACTTATTGCAAAGCCAAACGACAGTTTCCACATGATGAGTTTTTAAAAACATATCAACAGGAATTACACGTTTGATCTCAAAATGCTCTTTGAGTATCGCAAGGTCGCGTGCAAGCGTTGCGCTGTCGCAGGAAATATATACAAGCTTTTCGGGCGCTTTTTCTATTATAAACTCAAGAGTTTTGCCATCGCACCCTTTTCGCGGCGGGTCGACGATAATGCCGTCATACTCCCCGCTTGCAATATCACGCACGTTTGCCGCGTCAGATGCAAAAAACTGCGCGTTTTCAACACCGTTCATACGCGCGTTTTCCTTTGCATTTTCTATCGCCTGCAAAACGATCTCCACACCTGTAAGGCGCGTATTCTCCCCCATCGCGCAAAGCCCCACCGTGCCTATACCGCAATAGAGGTCAAGAAGATTTTTACAGTCCCCCACGTACTCTTTCGCAAGCGAGTACAAAAGCTCACACCCGTCGTGATTTACCTGATAAAACGACTGCGGTGATATCTTGAATTTCTTACCGCAAAGGGTGTCTGTAATATAGCCTGCCCCGAACACGACCTCGTATCTGTCACCGAGAATTACGTTTGTGTTTTTATCGTTATAATTTATAATTATTGTAGAAATTTCTTTAAACTGCGCCCTTACTCTGTCAAAAAGCGGCGAATTTTTGCTCATTTTACCGTTTACCACAAGACAGAGCATGATCTCGTCAAATTTACTGTTTGCGCGAAGGTAGATATGGCGCAAAAGTCCCTTACCGCTTTTTTCGTTATAGGCAGAGATGCCGTACTCCGCCATTACCGACTTTATAAACGTGGCGATATCATGAAAAATACGCGGCTGAATTTTACACTCGCCCTCGATTACCGTGTGCGAGCCGTTTCTGTAAAAGCCGACCGCTATCTCCCCGTCCTGCTCGCGTACGGGGTACTGCGCTTTGTTGCGGTAGTGGCAGAATAGGTCGGTCGACAGTACCTCCTCCACCTCACAGTCAATGCCCGCCTTAAAGAGATTTTGCATGACCTTTTGTTTTTTAAACCGCTTTTCCTCGCTGTAATCGGCATGCCACATGGCGCATCCCCCGCACTTGTCGCAAACGTCGCACGCGGGCGTCACCCTTGAAGGAGAGGGGTTTACCACCTCAATTATTTTTGCATAGCCGAAATGACGGTTTACCTTTACCACGTGAACGTAAACCGTTTCGCCCATAAGCGCACCGGGAACAAACAGCACAAACCCGTCAGGCTTTGCAACGCCGTGACCCTCGCTCGAATACCCTTCAATATTAACTTGTAATCTGTCATTTTTATTCATGGATTCATTATAACATATATATTTTGCTTTTTAAATAATTTTTTACATTTTACATATAGACAAAAAATCAAAGTATTGGTATTATTATATATGTACAACTATGCGGAGGAGCAATATGAACAAAATTTCGAGAATAATTACAATACTTTTAATTGCGGTTATCATGGTGGGCTGTCTGCCTTCCTGCCGAAATAACGACTTTGCGATGATAGTCGGCGATGCAAAGATATCAAAGGAGCAGTACAAGGCAATTGCTATCAGCCTCAAAACACAGTTTCTTACCGAAAACGGAGTTGAAGAAACTGACGATATGTGGGATAAATACGTTGACAACACCTATTCGTCGACCATGCAGCAGTATCTCGACTCATACATACAGAGCTACATTATAAAATACAATATCTACTCACAGCACTTTGACAAGCTGGGTCTCAGTCTTGATAAAGAGGTTGAAAAAGAGATAAAGGACACGATAGCGGCGCTTGAAAAGCAGTACGGCGGTAAAGACGCGTTTGTCGAGGCGCTTGAAAGCTCAGGCTATGACTATGACCAGTTTATCGCGCAGTATTATAACGAGGCGAAGGAAAAGGCGATAATCATGCACTACTTCGGACCTGACAGCGAGATCGACCCCACACCGCGCGATGAGATACGTCTTTACTATAACGAGTACTACGCAAAGATAAAGCACATCTTCTTCTCCACACGTGACGAGGAGGAAAACGACTATTCAAACGACAAAAAGGCGGAGATAGGTAAAAACGCGCAGGCGGTATACGACCGTGTGCTCGCAGGCGAGGATTTTGAAAAGCTGCTTGACGAGTATAACGAGGATCCGGGCATGGCATCCAACCCCGACGGCTACATCTTTTCAAAAGAGGACACCTCATACGTTCCGCTGTTTGTAAAGACCGCGTTTGAGATAGAGCCGGGCGATACAAAGCTCATTCAGACCTATCTCGGCTACCATATAGTTAAAAAGTTCCCCTTTACCGAGGAGGATGCGTTCAGCCCCGCAAACGAAAAAATGCTTATTGAGAACATGCGTTCGTCCGAGGCTACCGACCTTCTTGACGATCTCAAGGAAGAGCTTGGCGTAACCTATAACAACACCGTTCTTGAAGAGCTGTCTGTTGTAAATCTGCCCAAGGTAAACGAGCCTGCAGACCCGACGGATGATCTTAAAGATCAGCTGACAGACGTAGCAGACCAGATGAAAGAAGAATAAAATAAGGGGATGTAAAAATTCTCCGGAACGCAAAAAGCCAGAAAAAACAAGGGAAAAATAAACTAATAAAACCCTGTAGAACAACAAAATGAAAGAAAAGTGTTGCATTTTTTACTTTTATGCAACACTTTTCTCTTTTTTATATGCTTTTTGCTACTTCCAAACCTCGCCACTCGGCGTACCTTTGTACGCCGTCGGGCAAGCCTACGGCTC
>JAZPZR010000225.1:0-7677 GCA_045544795.1 Eubacteriales bacterium | reverse complement strand
CACTGACAGTGTGGTTTCCGGTAAAAACACGATTGTTGCAGGCAATCTTGATGTTGAGCTGGAATACTACGACGGTGACAGCTGGGAAAAGGTTAACGCTGACACCAACGTGTTCGAAGAGAACACTCTTTGGGAGCCCGGTCATACTGAGGTAGTTTACTTAAAGGTTTCTAACCTCGGCACTCTTGCTCTCAAGTACAACCTCGGTATTAACGTCGCAAACGAGGTAGAGTCAATCAACGTTGCAGGTGAGGCTCTCCGCCTTTCTGAATACATTGAGTTCGGCGCTATCGACGGTGTTGATACTCCTTACGCTGACCGTGCTGCTGCACGCGCTGATGTAACTACTTCAGCTAAGCTTTCATCAGGCTACACCAAGACAGGTGAAATTGATGCAGGCGCTGCTGCTCAGTACGTAGCACTCGTTGCTTACATGCCCGAGACAGTTGGTAACGAAGCTAACTACCGTACAGGCGAGATCGCTCCTTCGATCGAGCTTGGTATCAACCTCATGGCTACACAGAACACAGTTGAAAACGATAGCTTTGACAACCAGTACGATAAAGACGCTATGTTTGCAGGCGTACCCGCCGCACGCGTAACTGTTCTTGCAGATCTTCCTGAGGTTACTGCAATCAGCGGTTACAAATATCCTCTCGCAACAGGTTACCTGTTCAGCGCAACTGAAGATTATGACGCTGCTCAGAAAAATGAGCACCGCTATTGGCATGCTGACTTCGTTGCAACCTTCGACAGAGACGTTGACGGTAAAAACGTTGGTCTTGCAGGCCAGTATGATGCATTTTCTAAAGATTGGCTCGCTTTCGAGCTTGACGGTCTGACACTTAATGCTAACGAACCCGTTCGTATGCTTATCAACCCCACTATCGGCACTAACGTACCGATCAACTACGAGGAGCTTTGCGGCATCGTTGAGAACTTCAAATGCGGTGCTTTCGCTGTTAATCCCGAGGCTATGGCAGGTACGACAATGACAGTTGAGCTCCGTCTCTACGAGACAACTGCTGATCCTAACACAGGCACAGGTGATAAGAACATCGAGACAGGCGAGTACATCACAATCGGTACTTACTCATACACCTTTGATTCAATAGCTGTTACTAACCAGACTGAACTGAACGACGCTATTGCTAACGGTGTAGGTGCTGTTCAGCTTGCTGCAGGCACTTATAATATTCCCGCAGCTGCTAAAGGCAAAACTCTTACCATCAGCGGTTCTGAAGATGCTATCATCGAGCTTGTTAACGAAGGCGAAGACGGCATGAACTACAACTTTGAAGGTTCTACAGTAACCTTGAACGGCGTAACCATAAAGACTACATCTGGTACTTACCGCGGATTTGCAAGATCTAACGCAATTACTTATAACAATTGTAACTTTGTAGGCACATATACTCTTGGCGCAGGCGCTCATACTTTCAATGACTGCCACTTCAACCTTAAGAACAACTACGTTTGGACTTGGGGCGGCACAGACGTCGTATTTGACGGATGTACATTTGAAGACGAGAACGGCATAGCTAAGGCTATACTTGTTCACAACACTGTTGCTACCGAAGTAACTGTTAAAGACTGTAACTTCATCGCTACCACAGGCGCTAAGACCTGGGACGGCATCGACGTTGCTGCTGTAAGTATTGATCCTAATGGTGCAAATACCGCAAAGGTAACCTTTGAAGGCACTAACAACGTTGCCAGCGCATTTAACGGCAAATGGCAGGTTAAGTATCCCGCAGAGGCTAACCTCGTTACCGTTGTTGAGTAATTCTACAATTAACTTTTAAAAGTCCGACCTATCTCCCCGATGGGAGATAGGCGGCAATCAAAGCACGTATCCTAAAAAAGATATGTGCTTTGATTGCTGAAATGGCAACATTAAAAGAAGGAGAAAAAATCATGAAACAGACAAAAACTGCGTTGCACCACAGTCTGATCGCGTTACTGCTCTGCATCGTTATGCTCATCAGTTCGACTTTCGCGTGGTTCACCGACAGCGTTTCCAGCGGTAAAAACATTATCACCGTGGGAAATCTTGATCTCGAAATGTATTGGACAGATGACCTTGACAGCGGTGTGTGGCACAACGTTGAGGAAAACGGTTACAATACCATTTTCAGTTATGACAATTGGGAGCCCGGTTATACCGACGTAAAATACGTAAAACTCGTAAACGCGGGCAGCCTTGCTCTTAATTACAACCTCTCACTTACTCCCGAAAACGGTGTAGGCAAGCTTGCCGAGGTTATAAACGTATACTTTGCAGAGGGCGGTGTGGCTGTAAAACAGCGTGCAGACCTTACAAACCTTCGTGCAATCGGTCTTCTTGACAACGTGCTTAACGGCGGCGCTACTGCTGACGGCACTCTTCTTGCAAAAGACCAGTACAGCCCGCTTCATCCGTCGGGTGAAGTAATTATGACGGTTGCTATGAACATGCTCACAACTGCAGGCAACGAGTATATGAACGAGGATGCAGGTACCTTCTCGATCACTGCTCTTGCAACACAGGCACCCTTTGAGTCGGATTCATTCGGCAACGACTACGATTCAAACGCAGAGTACCCCGCAGTTATCAACGGTACCAGCGTAAAAGTTCCCGTAACACCTGTTAACGGTAAAATCCCCGCAGGCGGTGTAACTCTTTCAAAAGACGGCGTTTCGGCTTTCGTTCCCGAAGGCGCGCTTGTTAAAGACGGTGTAACCGAGCTTGAGTTTAAGGTAACACCTCTTGAAAATACAACAAGTGATATCACCGTTGTAAATAACGAGATTTTAATCCCCGTTGACGTACATATCGAAGGTCTTGCAGACAATAATACCGTTCCTGCAATCATCGACCTTGGCGAAGTTCTTCCTAAATATCTTAATATGGGTAACTACCGCCTTTTCCACGTGGAAGACGGTGTAAATAACGAGATGACGCTCGTTGCAGATGCGTCGGCACTTACAACACACAATAGCTTTACATACGATCCCCTCACAGGTGAAGTTGTAGTGGCTATGGCATCCTTCTCCGAGGTTGCACTTTTAGCTGATACAACAAACGGTTGGAAGGGTGAATTTGATTATGAATTTATAGGTGATGGTACCAAAGATAACCCATATATCATTGCTACGGCTGATGAATTGTCAGGTTTTGGAGCTATCGTTGGTGGAATGAATGAACAAACTCAGAATAGTTTTACAGGAAAATATATAAAACTAATTTCTGATATCAATATTGGTGATCCCGAATCATCTAATAATCCCGATGCTATCTTCTACCCCATCGGTTATTACAACAGTGAAGGTACCTACGAAAGAACAAATACTGCTATAACCAGCGGTATCAGAAACTTTGAGGGTATTTTTGACGGTAACGGTCACACCATTTCAAACGTTTACCAGAATACTTGGGAAATGAAGGGTGACCACGATTGGTACTCACCTGAAGAACAGTATTACCGTGACGGTATGGGTATTTTCGGTAGAGTATACGGGGGTACTATCAAAAACCTTACTGTAAATAATTTTAAATCTGACGGTGAAATTACCACAACGGGCGTTATCGCATCATATGCAGACGGCGCAACCTTTGAAAATATCGCAATTACCAACTGTAATCCCCGTGTTTATAACATCGGTAACGGCGGTATCGTAGGTTGTGTAGGCTGGTATGCAAAAGAGGCAGGCCTCAAAACCACTTTTAAAAACGTTACTGTAGATAATTCAAATAAGATTTCTGCACTTTGGGGTTCATACGACGTTGCATGCGGCGGTATCGTAGGTCAGTATTACCCCACAAGCGGACAGACATCTGCAGGTACACCCAAAAACGCAGGTATAGACCTTGAAAACTGCCATGTAGCAGCACAGATGGACGTTTATAATGACGTTTGCGGTAACTATCAGTATTATGCATACCGTTATGCAGGTATGCTCATAGGCTCTGTTCGTGAAAACGAAACAATCAACGGTCATCAGTATCCTAAAATGGACGGTATCACAGCTTCGAATTGTACCGTTCACTTTGGTACATGGAACGATTACTACTACTGTGAGTTCGAGAAAAACGGTCATCCCAGTTATTCAGGTCCCGATGACTACAAGTTCAGCCGTGTTCCTAATGATCAAATCGATACTTCTAATGGTAAAGAAAATGCTACATGTATCGGACACAATCATACAACTGCAGAAGATAATCAGGCAGTCTATCTTCCCTTTAACAACCTTGTAACAGGTTACGGCTGGGGTGTAACTACAAAAGTTGTAGATGACATGGAAGGTGTTACCATTCTTGATAGAGAAGTAGGTAATTCTGTTGAGAAATTCGAGGGCAAGGTTACAGAACTTGCAAACAACAATGAGTACAAGATTGGCGATATCTTCTCATTTGTTGACAACGGTGTTGAACTTGTTCCCAGTGGCGTTACTGTTGCTGTAAATAACTTGGACGAAAAAAATCCTGTTTCTGCTGAATTTAATCGTGATACAGAAAACTGGGAAAACGGTACAATTAAATTTACAGGTACAGGCACGATAAATCTTACTATTACAGACTACTACTTCTGCACACCTACTACTATTGAGGTTACTGTAACCGAAAGAGAGTCTGTTGAAAAATTTGAAACTAAATTTACAGGTGATTTCCTCTATCGTGTAGGTAATAAAAATGCTGTTAAGCTTGATTCACTCTTTAAAGCAAACGACGGTGTAACTATAGGCAATGTTTCTGTAACCGTTGAAGCACTCAACGGAACATCAGCTTCAGGCACGTATACTTCTAACGCAACGTGGAAAAACGGTACGATTCAGTTTAGCGGTACAGGCGTTGTAAAGGTTACTATTACAGACAATGACCATTGTATTCCTACAGAGCTTATTGTCGAGGTTGTAGATGCTACGAACCTTACAAGTGCTACAGGCACAACTACAGGCGGAACCTTTGTGTTACTTAGTGATGTAACCACAAGCACTTATGTAAATTATTGGAATTGTACTTTATACGGTAATGGATTTACATATAGTTTGAATGATGCACCCACTGCATATAATTCTAAGCAAGGTCACGGTATTCTCATAACAAAGAACGCAACACTTGATAATTTAGTAATTGTCGGTGATGTATACAACAGCTACGGAGCATATAGTTCTCAGGATTACTACAACACTGCAATTGACGTTGTAGGCGATACAACAATTCAGAATTGTTATATTTCAGGTTGTGCTGCACCTGTAAAAGCACGTAGCAATGTTAACATTGTTGACTCTACGTTATATGGCGGTGCAGTAGCTAATTTGCTGATAATGTCCGGCACAGCAACATTAGAAAACGTTACCACAGCAAACTATGACGATGGTAGAAGTGTTGTTGGTATGGGTATCGTTGTTCACAGTGATGCTACAGAAAGTGCAAAGCTTGTACTTAACGGTACACTTACACAATATAACTTCATAAGTGAGTCCAAAGTTCCTTCTGATACATACGCAAAAAATCTTCATACCACAATGTTTGGTAGTACGTTGAGTAATTACCATTTTGGCGCAAGCCCAAATCGTTATGTAAACACCGGTATAATTTCTTTGACAGCTTTATTTAATTCAGAGGATATTGCCGATACTGCAAATACGGGGTATATAGGTACAAATGTTACATTGAGCGGAGTTAACGGTTATGTTTATACCCAACCTAAAACCAGTGGCTCAGTGAACAATGCTTATGATCAGGATTTCGATCCCCACATATCAACCACACAGGGTGCAGTCCCCCCGAGTTACAGCTTTGACTATACTACAAAGAACTATGTGGCTAAAACAGACGGTTCAAACGATTACTGCTACGAGGAAAATGGAAAAGTAAACATTTCTATGGATGAAGGTGATACATTTAACTGGGACACCTCTATTTTGACAATTGGTAAAGGTATAACTGACTACACCGTATCTATGAATGGTGTGGATTACACGGGAAAAAGCATTGCTTTCAATACTGCAGATGATTACGAAGTAGTATACACATATATCGATAATAATAATTATAAGTTTGATGAAAACGGAAATATCACCACCTATTCTGTAACTTATACAAAAACGGTAAATATCACTGTTGCAGTTGTAGAAGCTGCTACGAAACACGCTGAATTTACTTTTGGTTCTTCTAACACGGCATCTAAAACTGTAACTGTTGGTAACAACACTTACGTAATGCCGAACGTTTCAGCTACAAGTTCAACCATTGGAAGCACAACAGTAAGTGGTCAAACAATTTACTACCCAATTGTTGAAATTGTTATGTCAGACGGAAAAACCAGTCATACCAGCGGTTGGTATGCATATTTCCCCGTGTTTAGCGGTGCTGTAACAATTACAGATTATAAAGATAACGGTCTTGGAGATGCCGAAACATTTGGCAGCAGCACACAGTCCATGCCGAGTGGTCTTTCTATTGTAGGTGATCCTGCTCAATTATTCAAATATCAATCCAGTTCGACCGCAGGAACATCACCTGTTGTAAAGAATAATATTTTAGTATACAGTTCTCCGTCCATATCTGCAAAACGTAGCGAATATAACACTGTTATTCAGTATAGTTATCAGGACAATGCCGGCACAACCTACTACTATTACATAGGTTACCATGCACCTGCACAGTCATATAGTTCTATCTGCCTTGCACCCGACACTCTTATCACACTTGCTGACGGTAGCAAGAAGGAAATACAGAACGTGCGCGTAGGCGATATGGTAAAGGCTTGGGACTTCTACACAGGCGAATACGTAAATGCTCCCGTAACGTTGCTTCAGGCTCATAACACCGGCAACATGAACGTACTTTATCTCTATTTCGAAGACGGAACAGAGCTTAAGATTCTCGGTGAACACGGTGTTTACGATGCAGATTTGAATACGTTTGCATTTATTGATCAGAATGACGTAGAAAGCTATATCGGTCATAACTTTGTAAAACAGGACGGTGACACCTTTAAGACTGTCAAACTTGTTGACTACAAAGTTAAAGAAGAGTACACCACGGCTTATACAATTTTATCTTATGACCATTATAACGTAATGGCAGAAGATATGTTCACCGTTACTCCTGCTCACATCGGAGATAACTTCTTCAATCCCTTTAACGTTGATGAAAATCTTAAGTATACCGACGTAGACGCTGATATTGAAAAATACGGCTTATACACATACGATGATTTCAAAGACGTATTAACACGTGAACAGTTTGATGCTCTCAACATGGCACACTTTAAGGTATCAGTTGGTAAGGGTTATGTCACATATGACGGATTAGTCTATTTGATTAAAAACTTTGTCAACAATGCTGACTACGACATTAAATAACTAAAATATTCCGTCCGGGTCTTTATAGGCTCGGGCGGTATTATTATTTACCCGGCACTTGAATTTTTGTGAATTTGTTGATATATTAAAGGTGTCGGTTTTGACAGATTTTATGTACTTGCTTGTAGGGGTCGGCGTTTACCGACAACCCGCATTGTTTTGTACGAATTTCGGCGGGTCGTCGAGGGCGCCGACCCCTACAAGATACGTATAAATTGTGGTTTATCGGGGAATTCGAACTAACCAATGCCTCTCCTTGTCAGGAGAGGGGGACCGTCGAAGACGGTGGAAAGGTAGTCAGTTTTGTAGAGTTTCGCTTGATGC
>JAZPZR010000224.1:0-2737 GCA_045544795.1 Eubacteriales bacterium | reverse complement strand
GCTCTCTACCGTACCATTGTACGCCGACGAGCGCGAGTTCACGAAATCTGCACTCTTTTTTGAAAGTCACATCAGAGTGTCAAATTAAAAGAATGGTTTTTTGACACTCTGAAAAAAGACACACCGAAAGGTGTGTCTTTTTCTCAGCAGGATATCAGCAACTTGTCAAGATTATCAAGGCGTTTTTGCCACAGCGTCAGGTCGGCTCTGCTGTTTTCAAATGAAAAATTATTTTTCACATACTCGGAAAAAACTTTTGTAAATTTGGTCGCGCCGTAGAGGTTTAAGTGTCTTGCATCGTAAAAATCGCGGGTAAGGTCAAGACCTATCTCGTCAAAGCCATCGTTAAAATCGGTAAGCACGGTGTCACCCGGCAGACGCTCGGCTATAAGCTTTTTGTCAGCCTCGGTCACGTACGACGCGGCAGGTGCTATAAACATCTCAAACTCGATCCCCTTTTCGTTGCAAAGCAGCCGTATCTTTTTAAGATACTCTGTCTGAAGCGCAATATCCTCCTCGGTATACTCAAACACACGCTCCGAGCGCTTTTCCTGCGGCGTACTTTCAAGCAGTACCGTGTAGCCTGCGTTGATATCGGCTGTCTGGTCGGGGCGCTTTTTAAAATAGTCGGAAAGCTCAAACTCCTCCCACCTGTCGTGGTAGTTGTACATGGGAAACAAAAGTCCCGCGCGCTCGTCAGGCTCAGCCGACGTTGCTATCGCGCCGAGACGGTTTAAGCCCTTGGGCATATATCCTATCGCCGCCTTTGCATGCCCCATATACCGATTAAAGAAAAAGCCTGTCATCTCAAGCATGATGACCTTCGGGGACTGCGTTTTCAGCCCCTCTTTTATATAGTAATAGGCAAGCGGCATTGTAAGACAGGGCGCGGACAGAACGTAATTTGACACACCCGTGTCGCGATATAGCTGCGACGGAATTATATTGCAGTAGGCGTGCGACGAGCCGACTATCATAAGGTCGATGCTGTTCTCTTTTTCCTCAAGAAACATGTTCCACGTTCCGCCGTAATCATAGCGTTCGGGCATGAGGATAAAGCCCATACGCGAGGTACAGACAAAAAGCATTATGACACAGAGCAAAAGCGCCGTTATTTCAATTATTATCTTTCTTATCTTCATACTTAAAACTGGAAATATACAAAATCCTGCGGGTCAAAGCCCGAACCGTAGTAACCGAAAACGAATATTGACAAAAGAAGGATAAACCATACGGTGCAGCGTACCGCCGCGTGAGTGTTTATAAACGCGCTGACCCTTCCTTTTCTGTCGGTGAAATCAAAGGCGAGCAAAAGCGCCGAGAAAATGCCGACTGCAGCGAGCATCCCGCGGGAAAGACCGAGCGAGAAGATATCAAACACACCCGAAAGCGTGAATATCTCTTTAAATATCACCATCGCGTCGGACAGCGAGTTTGCGCGGAAAAGCACCCACCCTAAGCAGACGAGCGCGAAGGTAAAAAGCGTACGGAAAATGCCGAGGATCACATTATCCTTCGGAAAGAGCTTTTTGCGAAGCGGTGTTGTAAGCGCGCCTATTACCTGGTATATTCCGTGGAGAAGACCCCAAGCCACAAAGGTCATTGCCGCGCCGTGCCACAGACCCGAAACGAGAAAGACGATAACGAGGTTTATAAGGGTGCGCGCCTTTCCCTTACGGCTTCCGCCAAGCGGGAAATAGAGATAATCCTTAAACCATGTGGAAAGGGATATGTGCCACCTTCTCCAGAAATCCTTTATCGACTGCGCGCCGTAGGGACAGTCAAAGTTTTTCATAAGCTCGATATCCAGCAGCCTTGCCGAGCCGCGCGCAATATCCGAATATGCCGAAAAGTCGCAGTATATCTGAATAGCAAAGGCAACCGTTGCAAAAATAAACTGCTTGCCCGAATGCTCACCGACGTTATTGTATACCGTGTTTACAATAGTTGCGGCATTGTCCGCAATTATCATTTTTTTCATAAATCCCCACAGTATCAGCGTCATTCCGTCGCGGAGATTGACAAGCTTTAATTTGCGGGCCGTCTTGAGCTGAGGCAAAATGTTGCCTGTGCGCTCGATAGGTCCTGCAACGAGCTGGGGAAAAAAGGATACGAACAGCGCGTAATCAATAAAATTCTTTTCAGGGTCTACGTCACCGCGGTATACGTCGACCGTGTAGCCGAGCGCCTGAAAGGTGTAAAATGATATACCCACAGGCAGCAGTACGTTGAGCGTCGGCGGCGAAAGCTCGACTCCGAAAAATCCCAACGCCGAGCAGAGCGTCAGCGATGCAAAATTAAAGTATTTAAAGAAAAACAGTATTGCAAGGTTTACTCCAAAGCAGAGCGCAAGCCACAGCTTTTTTCTGTCGGGGAAACTTCCGATAAGCCGACCGCACAAATAGGTTGCCGCGATGGAAAAGAGCATGAGAAGTGCGTAGGCAGGCTGCCAGCAGGCGTAAAAATAAAAGCTTGCAATAAGAAGCGTCAGATTTTTTATTTTGCGCGGTAGCGCGAAGTAAAGGATGAGCGTTACAGGCAAAAACAAAAGATATTGTAACGAATTGAAATTCATGCAATCTACCTTAATATATATTTTGAAAAAATGATATCAAAACCGCGCTCTGTTGTCAAGTATGGACAAATTGCGGTTTGTCGGTGAGATACGCACAATCTTTGTAGGGGTCGGCGCCCCCGACGGCCCGCTGAAATTCGTACAAAACAAGGCGGGGCGGGG
>JAZPZR010000223.1:0-3068 GCA_045544795.1 Eubacteriales bacterium | reverse complement strand
GTGATGGTTTCGGGGTTTTTGTAAACATTGAAATAATACAGATTATCTCTTTGAGAACTGCGGTGCACGACGAGCAGCTTTGAGACCGTACTTTTTACGCTCTTTCATTCTCGGGTCACGAGTTACAAAGCCAGCCTTCTTGAGCATGGGCTTAAGTGTTTCGTCTGACTCGATGAGTGCTCTTGTGATACCGTGTCTGATAGCACCAGCCTGACCTGTAACGCCGCCGCCGTTAACGTTTACGATAACGTCGAACTTACCGAGAGTCTCTGTGAGTTCGAGGGGCTGACGAACGATGAGCTTGAGTGTATCAAGACCGAAATAATCGTCAATGTCTCTGCCGTTGATGGTGATAACACCTGTACCGGGAAGAAGTCTTACTCTTGCAACAGAAGACTTTCTTCTACCTGTGCCGTAGAAATATGCGTCATTATTATACATTAGTAAAACCTCCTTACTTTACGAATGTTTCAGGCTTCTGTGCCTGCTGTGCATGCTCTGCATCTGCTGATACTCTGAGTCTTGTAAGAGCGAGTGAAGAAACCTTGTTCTTGGGGAGCATGCCCTTTACAGCGATCTTAACAAGCTTTTCGGGGTTTGTCTCAAGAAGCTCACCGTATGAAACTTCCTTAAGACCGCCGATGTGACCTGTATGATGTCTGTAGAACTTATCTGTTGCTTTTTTACCTGTGAGAACGATTTTTGCTGCGTTTGTTACGATTACGCAATCACCACAATCAACGTGGGGTGTGTAGTCAGGACGGTGTTTACCCATAAGGATCATAGCTACCTGTGCTGCAACCTTACCAAGAGGCTTATCAGCTGCATCAACAACGTACCATTTTCTCTCTACGTCCTGAGGATTTTTCATGAATGTTGACATAATAAAATTTCCTCCGTTTTTATTTACCTGCAATATTATAGTACAGCGAAACAGGTTTGTCAACATACTTTTTTAAAAAATTTAATTTGTGTTCAACTTTCTTTGTTTTACTCCTTTTTTCTCTCATTTTCTCTTAAATACTCACTTTCTATTTTTAATATTGACATTGTTTTATTATTAAATTACAATATTTCCGAGGTGATTGACTTGCAACAGACAATGAGCAGAATACGCAAAGCCATTGACGATTATAATATGATAGAGCAAAACGAGAAGGTTGCGGTTGCACTTTCGGGCGGAAAGGATTCGGCGCTTATGCTTGCAGCCCTTGCAAGCCTTTCAAAATTCCACCCAAAAAACTTTACCGTATGTGCGGCATTTGTCGACCTCGGATTTGGCAACATTGATATTGACGGATTAAAACGTTTTTGTGACAGTTACGGTGTTGAGCTTGGCATAAAACACACCGAAATTTCAAAAATAATATTTGATTACAGAAAAGAAAGCAACCCATGCGCGCTTTGTGCAAAAATGCGCCGCGGTGTTATACATGACCTTGCACTTGAAATGGGAAGTAAAAAGATCGCACTCGGTCACCACATGGACGATGCTGTAGAAACGTTTCTTATGAATCTTATGTATGAAAGCAGAATCGGCTGTTTTCAGCCTCTCACCTATCTTTCAAGAAAAGACGTTACCGTAATACGTCCGCTTATATATTTAAACGAAAGAGAAATAAAGGGTGCTGTTAACAGGCTTGAAATCCCCGTTATGAAAAACCCCTGCCCTGCCGACGGAAACACAAAGCGCGAAGAAGTAAAAGGGCTTATACGCACTCTTTCGCAGGAATACCCATCAATCAAAAAAAGCGTATTCGGTGCGATGCAACGCTCGGGAATTGACGGATGGGGACTTGAATAGTGCTTGACAACTAAAATTTAATGATATATAATTGTTAAGACTATGACAAAGAGGGTATATATTTTACCGCTTTAAGAGAGACAGCGGACGGTGCGAGCTGTCAGCGGCGTATATACTGTAGCTTTTGAGTTTGGGGAAGAAAGTTTTTTACAAGTAGAACCCCGCGCGTGACTGCGTTATCGGTTTCAGAGTGGCAGTTATTACTGCAATTTGAGTGGTACCACGGGTATATTATGCTCGTCTCATGTATTGAGACGGGCTTTTTATTTTATATAAGGAGAAAAGAAAAAATGCCAAAGCAGCTTGAAAAGGTTTATAACCCGCAACAGTTTGAAAAAGACATATACGAAATGTGGCTTGAAAGAAAGTATTTTCATGCAGAGCCCGACAGCAAGAAAAAGCCGTTCACCATCGTTATCCCCCCTCCCAACGTAACAGGGCAGCTTCACATGGGACATGCGCTTGACGAAACACTTCAGGACATTCTCATAAGATACAAAAGAATGCAGGGCTACAACGCACTGTGGGTACCTGGCACTGACCATGCAGGTATTGCCACACAGATAAAGGTTGAGCAGATGCTTCGCGAGGAAGAGGGACTTTCACGCTATGACCTCGGCCGTGAAAAGTTTTTAGAGCGCGTATGGGACTGGAAAAAGCATTACGGTGACAGAATCGTAAATCAGCTCAAAAAGCTCGGTTCGTCATGCGACTGGGACCGCGAGCGCTTTACAATGGACGAGGGTTGTTCAAAAGCAGTTAAAGAGGTATTTGTAAATCTCTACAATAAAGGCCTTATTTACAGAGGTAACAGAATTATAAACTGGTGTCCCAAGTGCGTAACCGCGCTTTCCGATGCAGAGGTTGAGTATACGGAAGATTCCGGATTTTTCTGGCATATCCGCTACCCCGTCAAAGACAGCGAGGGCGAGTACGTAACAGTTGCCACAACAAGACCCGAAACAATGCTCGGTGACAGCGCAGTTGCAGTAAATCCCGCAGATGAAAGATACTCTCACCTTGTAGGAAAAACACTTATACTCCCGCTTGTCAACCGTGAGATTCCCGTTGTTGCTGATGAGTACGTTGATATCGAATTCGGTACAGGCTGTGTTAAGATCACTCCCTGCCATGACCCCAACGACTTTGAGGTCGGTAAGCGCCATAATCTCGAAGAGATACTTGTACTTGATGACAACGCAAAGGTAAACGAAAACGGCGGTAAGTACGAAGGTCTTGACAGATACGAGGCAAGAAAGCAGAT
>JAZPZR010000222.1:0-1767 GCA_045544795.1 Eubacteriales bacterium | reverse complement strand
ACATTTCGGGTCAGACAAAAGCGGATTTACGTTGTTTTTGCGGTTTATTGCCTGTGCGTTTACCGAAGTACCGTCAAAGCCGAGGTGAACGTAGTCAAGCACGGTGCTGTCACTTGTAAAGTTTACAGATGCGGGGAGTGCCAAAAGCTCCGTCTCGTATTCAACAGCCTGAGCTGTCGGTTTTTCGTCCGCAACCGTTACCGCAAGGATATTTACCGTACCCTCGCCCTCCGTCTTTTTAACTGTCACGCGAACAGTTGCGCTGTCATCTGCAGATGCTTCGATTACCACCTTCTTTATGTATTTGCCGTAAAGGTTTGATGCGCCTGCAACCTTACATCCGCTGTTTGTGCCGTCCCACGCGGATATACGCGCGGTTGAATTTTCACCGCCGACGTAAAGTGTGTAATATTTTAAATTTTCATCTGCGGGAATGTCAAGATTTAAAGAATCGGTAACTGCAAGCGCTTTATTTCCGTTTCCGACTGTTATCGGGTCGCCGTCAGACCATTTTGCGCTTATGAGTGAATCGGTGTAAGATTTGTCGCCGTTTACCGTTATATTTTCTATAATACTGTCATTTGTAAGCTTGCGTGTGGGTGCCTCGTCTCCGAAGTAAACCCAGTCAGCACCGCCCTCTTGGGTAAGGTCAACAGAATCGGGGCAGAGTGAGGTTTGTATCGCGAGATCAGCTTTGACGTTGCCGTACTCGGGGATATATTCATCCTGCGGTGTTTCAAAGTCAAATTCAAGCTCGCTTGCCTTATCAACGTCTGCGGTAAAGCTTATTTCATACACGTCACCGTCAGGCGCGCCGCCGTTTGTTGCAAAGGGCATGCCCTCGGTCACTTTTTCTATTTTTGTTACGCTCACCTCGTTACCGTCAAGTGTAACACCCGTTACAGCGCCAAAGCTTTCAGGCGCGTGAACGCGTATTTTCCAGTTACGGCTGTCACAAGCGCCGTCAAAGTCACCCTCTGCCTTTGCAATTTTGACTTTAAAGCTACCATCGTATGAGGTTGTAATATCGGTTTTGCGGAATTCACCGTTTTTGTAATGGGCAGAAGTACGGTCATCCTCATAAAGCACGGTAGAATCGGAAAGCTTTGTTGACGGATAAACGTCAAGCGTAATATTTTCCCATGAGTTCTGCTCGATATAGTCAACATCATTGTCTGCAAGCGCGATAACGCTGCCCGAGCGCACGAATATGGGCGAGGTTTTTGTGCCGTGTGTTACGGTTATTGTCTTAGGTCCTACGTATTCGGTACCCGTCCACACGTCGATCCATCTGCCGTCGGGGATAAACACCTCTCTTGATGCAGTTTTTGCATCTTCCCAGATGGGTGCAACAAGGATGTTATCGCCTATTGTATATTGCGTATTGCTCTGTGACTCAATGTATGCGGGATAGTTGAAATCAAGTCTGCGGAGAATCGGCATACCGCTCTCATAATTCTCATGTGCGAGTGAGTAGTAAAGCGGGAGCAGATTATAGCGCATTTTTACGTAATCGCGTGTGATATTTTCCGCCTCTTCGCCGTAAAGCCAGGGCGCTCTGTCCCATATATCCTGATTTGAACTGTGGAAACGGAATACGGGTGAAAGCGCGGCATACTGCGTCCAGCGTGTGTACAGCTCGGGTGAGTTGACACCGCTGTGACCGCCGACGTCAGAACTGACGTAAGGGATTGCGGCGGTAGCGCCGAGTTTAACCATATTCTCCACTTCCTGCTTTAAGTAGTCGGGAGTGTTTTTAATATCGTC
>JAZPZR010000221.1:0-8509 GCA_045544795.1 Eubacteriales bacterium | reverse complement strand
TGGGTCCGTGAGCATTCGGGTCTTCCTCGTTCTGAGCGTACCACACGGGAAAGATAATCCTGCCGTTATGGACGATACCGTGACCGGGTCCGAGAGCTACGCAGTTATAGAAAAATCCGCCCGCATCAATAACAGAGGTTATATCGCAGGGTTCAGAAAAGGTCATTCCGTCATCTACGCTTGTGCAGTAATACAGCTTGCGGTAATTACGAAGATAGAGAAAGTGGATAACGCCGTCCTTTTGCACCATGACGGGATTATTGAGGGTGTCCCCTTCTCCCTTGATAAGAGTTGCAGTTTCAAACGTCTTTCCGCCGTCTGTCGAACGGATGACCTTTATATCGATCTTAGCCCAGTCGGAATACTCACTTCTGCACTCATAATATGCTATAAGTGATTTTTTGTCGGTTAGTATAAGACCGGGAATACGGCACATATAGTATTCTGTTTTGATTTTTTCTAAAATCATAATTTTGCGGTAACGAAGGGTGTGATCTCCTTTGCAATAAGCGCCTTATCCTCGGCAGAAAGCTTACCGAACGGCTCACGGCAGTCACCGAAGTCGATGCCGAGCTGTGTAAGAACTTCCTTTTCTGCGGGCATAACGCCGACCTTACAGAGAATCGTAATTATGCGGTTTGCTTCCTTCTGAATTTCCTGTGCGCCTTTGATATCGCCCATAAGGAATTTCTCGCGGATAGCGACAAACTTGTCAGCCATAAAGTTATAGGTAGAACCGATAGCGCCGTCAGCACCCATTGTAAGACCGCAAAGGCACATTTCATCATAGCCGTTATACACGATCTTGTCGGGAAATGCAGACTTTATCTGCTCCATGGTGAAAAAGTCGTTTGAAGTGTATTTTACACCGAGAAAACGGTCGTCAGTCAAAAACTGCGCAAGCTCGCCCGTACCCATTGCAACACCTGAAAAAGCGGGGATATGGTATACAAGCATGGGAAGTGCCGACTCGTCTGCAAGACGGCAGTAGTAGTTTTTGATCTCGTTAAATGAAAACTTGTAGTAGTAGGGCGCAACGGAAGAAACCGCATCGTAACCAAGCTCGTTTGCATACTTGCCAAGCTCTGCCGCCTCGTTTATATTGAGCGAACCGATGTGTGCAATAAGTGTTTTATCGGGAGCCGCATTTTTAACGGTCTCCATAACCTCTTTACGCTCGTCTGTAGAAAGCAGAAATGCCTCACCCGTCGAGCCTGTTACGTAAAAGCCCGAAACGCCGTTTTTAACGTTGAACTGAACAAGTCTTTCAAGCGCTTTTTTATCAAGCTTGCCGTTTTTATCAAAGGGTGTGAGAAGCGCGGTATAAATACCGCCGAATTTGTTAAGATCCATGTTTTTTCTCCTTTTTTGTTATTTAAATACAGTATAAATAAAAAAACGTCAGTTTTCTATAAAAATATTGCTTGTTTTTTTACTCGTATTGCTGTACCATTATAAATATGGATATAAACGTTATTTACAATGAAAAAGGCAGAGACAGGCTTTATAAAACGTGGCACACTCCCGAAAACAACATGCTTATATACATAAGCGAGGGAGAAGGCAGCATCGTACTGTCAGACAGAGTATATGAGCTTAAAAGCGGTGTACTCTGTTTTATTGCGAGCAGATGCTTTCACTACACCATGCCCGACCGCCCCGAAAAGTACGTGCGGTCAAAGGTGTTTTTTGCTGATAAAACAGCAGATAAGATATGTACATTTACTGACACTGAATTTTTAAAAAGCAACGCTGTAATTTACGCACAAATACCGAAAATTCATCAGGCGGAGGTAAATTCTCTGTTTAAAGAAATAAAAAAAGAGCCCGATTCTGTTTACGGACTCTCCTGTCTTTTAAAGCTTACCTATTTTTTACAAAAGTACACAAAACAGCTGTGTGAACAGCCAAAAGGGTTTATTGCAACCACTGTAAGTTACATAAACACGCACATAAACGAAAGCATAAGTATTGACAAGCTTTGCAAAAACGTGCATATGAGCAAGTATCATTTTTGCAGAAAGTTCAAATCATATACAAATCAGACGGTTATGGAGTACATTCTGGGTACAAGGCTTATTTATGCGGCGAACCTAATAATATCGACCGATCTTTCGATCGGAGAAATAAGCGAAAGGTGCGGCATGTGCAGTATCGCTTATTTCTCACGTGTCTTTAAAAAAGAGTACGGTATGTCACCGCTTAAATACAGAAATCATAACCGACAGTTACAGAATTGATGCGGTTGCATTTTCTGTCCATCTGTAATGACGAAGCATTTTTGCAGGCTCGCCGCCCGTTTCCTTTGATTTTTTACCGAATGCGATGGGAAGTACGGGATAGGTCAGTTCCTCTATCTCGGCAACGTTACCGCTCAGGTAGTTGTTTATGCGAAGTGCGGCAGAGATGATGCTCTCCATAAGACCGCCAAGACGTATCTCCTGCGTGTCAAAGCCGAGTGTCTTGTTTTCCGCGTACCACTGTCTGCGGAAAACTTCAAGAAACAGCTGTATTCTGTCAACCGTCTCAGGCATTATTTCGTTTGCGTATTTTTCAAGCGTTTTCCTGTCGTCATTAAGATAAGCGGTACGGATATTATTTGACATTTCCGCCTTAAGCTCAAGCACGTTACAAAGCGCTGCAAGAGTATCAAAGATATAGGAAAATCTTGTACCTTCAGCCGCGCTTTCGATCATCTCGCGGTTTTTGGCAAACTTCTCACCCACACCTGCGGGGATATGGTAATCGCAAAGACCGCCGAGCGGCGCGTTATAAAGCATAAACTTACAGGGGGTTGCGTGAACGTCAATAAGCTCGTCATAAACCTCGTTTGCAAGGTCAAGCTTTAAGAAAGCGTCAAGTGATATGTCAAAGCAATCGTTAAAGCGCTCTGCAAAACGCGAATCGGTTATATCGTTTTCAAAGCAGCGCTCTGCATAGAGCGAGAGGGTGGGAAGGATAGAAAACTGCGATGCCTCCGCGCCGTTATCACCCCAGCCCGTAACGATTATATCGCGGCAGCCGTGGCGCACGCATGCATTTATATGTATGTTTGCACATTCGTTTGAAATTCTGCCGTAGGGAGCAAAGCCCGACCATTTCCACGCGCCGCCCGCAAATATGGTATTACCCTTGAACTTTGCGTGGTTTTTGAACATGCAGTCAAGTATCTGCTCGTCTGTTGAATAGTAATCCCAATATACCATCTCAACGTTTTCGGGCACAAGCTCTGTAATACTGTCGGGAAGCTCGCCCTCTTTCATATAGTATGAGCCGTGATTATACAGTCTGAAATACATATCTGACCATATCATCGGCTTAAGTCCGTATTTATCGCATATCTTACATACGCGGTCAAGATGCTTTGAAAGAATGGAAAATCTGTCCTGATAGCCGTGAAGGTCAAGATATTTACCAAGACCGAGGTCGTGCGCCTCGTCCATACCAAGATGTATTCTCTTTGTGCTGAAGCACTCTGACAGAGATTTAAGCATACAGTCGATAAGGTCGTAGGTCTCATCACAGTCTGCAAGCAAAATGTCCTTTGTGTCGGTGATAGGACCGAACACCTTCCAGCGAAGCATGGTAGCAAGATGCGCAAGCGTCTGCATACAGGGAATGACCTCAATACCCATAGCATTACCGAATTCGTCTATCTCCTTCATCTGCGCCTGTGTGTATCTTCCGCGCATGTGACCGAAATACGGATATTCGGGAATTTCATAGGTGTCCTCAGTATACAGCATCATGGAATCATAGCCCATCATCGCAAGGTCAACGATAAGGTTCTTCACACCGTCCATATTGAGAACAGCATTACGCGAAATATCCACCATATAGCAAAGCATGTTAAAGCCTGCTTTTTGTGAAACAGTCTTTCCTGTATCACAAACCTCTTTTACAAAAGTGAGCGCTCTGAAAAGATCCCGCTTTGTGCCGTAACGGATATTTATACTGCCCTCACCCTTCGATACCTCAAAGCCATCGCCTGCGCATTCCGTTTTAATGCTCATATCAAGCCCCAGGCGCTTTGTTATAATGTCAAATCCAAGTTTTACATCCATCGGTATATACCTCCTTTTTATTAAAGTATACCATATAACAAAATTAGGTCAAGAATGTTATTGAATTTTTTTATCCGATTATTTATACTTATTGTGAGGTGATGCAAATGAATTTTGAAAAATACGTAAGGCTTTGTCAAGATGCAAACAAACACATAAAGCCGACAAAAAGCGTAACCATTGATTTTAACGGAGACGGACTTGAAAATGCCGACAGGTTATTTTTTACGGGTGAGACCGCAATTCCGTATTTCTGGAAAAGCGAGCCTGACTACCAGATGCTTTACAGAAGAATTGACGATTCTCTTCGCTGTGATATTTCCGAGCATGACAGATACTGTCTTGATCTTTCGGGAGCCCGCGTTCCGTATACTAAAATTGCGTTCAAAAGACTGACAGCGCCCTTTAAACTGTCTTATCTTGCCCTTAAAACGTTTGACGACAACTGGGAGTTCGGAATTAAAGCAAGGGCTGAAGGTCTTAAGGTATACGGCGCTTTGCGCGTACTTGTTGAAGTACGTTATAAAAGAGATGGTGTGATCAACGAGTACACCGCATTCGAGCCCGACGAGGTATTTTCAATCGATATTCCGGAAGGAAGTTACGGTATTACATCACTTTCAAAAAAGATCGTAATTGATGCCAAAAACATAGCAAACGTATGCTACTTCGTGGAAGGCACCGATTACGAGGGAGGCGTGTTTTTTGAACAGCCTTCATTTTGCAATTGCGAGGGAAGAAACCTCATTCCGCAGTTTGCTCCCTACAGCGATGACAGACCGCTTCAGAACTGGATGGGACAAAACCTTTCTAAAATCGAGTGGGTCGGTCTTAAAATCGACATAAACGGTAAAAACGTGTTTGACGGCGAGGTGTTTGAGCGTTGCCACCGTTTTTCCGAGTGGGAAGTGACACTTGAAAAAGGCGTTATAAACAACGGTAACAACACCATTACCTTTACCTGTACCTCTGACTACCGCGATGCTCCGGGGTACGACCTTCGCGAGATAGGAATTATTGTAAGCGCTCCTTCAACCGTTATTTCGGTACCCGAAAACGTTACGGCAGGCAAGCCGTTTGCGGTGCTTGTCGAAAACAAAAAGGGCAAGGAATATGCGTTTTCATCTAAGAGCGTAAGGCCTGTCTGCCTTACCTGTAAAAAAGACGGTCTTAATATTCTTACCTTTATATGTGACACGCCTGAAAACGACGTAAAATTCACCCTTGACGGTGAAGAGTTTACCGTTTCACGCTGTGTGCTTCGCGGTGACGACGGAGTAATTACAGGCACGGGTGACGCAATTTATATAAACAACAGCGATATTGACCACAAAAACTACCTAAAATGGTACATGTCAAACAATATCGGTAATTTACTTACCATACGCCCAACTTACCGTTGGAGCGGTTCGAGAATAAGAAACGATAAGATGTGGAGAAAGTTTACATCCCTTCTTGACGAGGCGGGAATAAGCTATTCGCACATGCTTGACGGACGCGAGCTGCCCGGCGGCGACTGCAACCCGCCCAAAGAAATTATTGACAGTCCTCACTTTCTCGGCAGGCAGACACATGAGTTTGACGGACAGTTCTGTTATTGGGGATATTGGAAGCTGACAGGTGACCATTCAACACAGATGTTTTACGATCTGTTTGTTCGCATGTACAGGCAGTTCCCCGACAGAGTAAACGTGCGCTTTACAAAAGAAACGCTCTACTACAAGGAAAAAGAGCAGTATCTTTTCAAAGACCCCGACGAGCCTGACGATATGAAGGCGGCATCAGAGGCATTTGTAAACAGCCTTATAAAAACGCGCTGCGGCAATCCGCGTCACACAGGTCCTGCAACGCTGTTCAAATATTTTTATCAGGCGGGCTACGAATGGACGGGCGCTGAGCTTATGTACTCACCTACAGAGATCACGTCGTCTGTAATACGCGGTGCGCGTGACCTTTACGGCAAAAAGACGGGCGCGCATCATGCGGTACAGTGGTCATCATCTCCCCACGATACCGAATCAAGATACCGCCGCTACAGACTTGCGCTTTTTATCACATACATTCAGGATATTGACGAGATAAACACGGAGGAGGGTCTGTGGCGGCTGGAAGAATACTACAATTACCATAACAGGTTTTCACCCGCTTGTCTTAACCACAAAAAGCAGCACCAGGTTTTTTACAGATACGTATCCACCCACACAAGAACGGGTAAATTCTACACACCAATAGCGTTTTTATCGGGAAGATATGACGGCTGGCGCTGTTTCTCACGCGGAAAGAACACATGGGGCAGAGCGAGCTTTGGATTCAGTGAAGCGGAAGCGGCGTGGGACGTACTCACCTACTACTATCCCAAGAGCGTTCTTAATGCCCTGTACGTACACGACTGTCCTGACAGCTCTGTCGGATATTATTCGGGCACACCGCAGGGTAACGTTGACGTAACACCGATTGAATCAGAACGCTTTGACAGATACCGTCTGCTTGTTGCATGCGGTTACAACTGCGCAAGCAAAGAGGATGTCTGCAAGCTTACCGATTACGTAAAGGAAGGCGGAACGCTCGTTATCGGCTGGCCGCAGTTATCGGTCACAACAAAAAGAACTGACGTTACAGGGTACAGACATGAGTATATAGACGGTAAAGAGCATATTTTCACCGAAGATACTTATGATGGCAAGTCCCTTTCTGTATGCTGTGACATGGAATATGACGAAGTTATTCTTTACACGGACGGTAAAAGACCGCTTGTTGTAAAAAGATATATCGGTGACGGTGAGCTGTACTTTATAACCGCGCGCGAGTATGCGGGAAATGACGCGGTAGATGCCGTTTACAGACAGGTGCTTTCAATTGTCACACCGAAAATACTTGAGGACGAAGAGGTATACGCAAAGGGTGACAGCAACGTCCAGTTTACCGTATACAACAATGAGGACGGAAGCAAAAACGTTTACTTTATCGCAACCGACTGGCACAAGGATAACGGTGACGGAGAGGGTACCCTTATTGCCTACGGTAACGAATACAAGATAAACGTACCGTTTTACGAGCTTATAAAGGTTACGGTAAAGGACGGCTATGCGGTTTACCCCGAAAACTACGAATGCGAGGTCATATCAATTGCCGACGGTATTGCTACCGTACAGGGTATCGGAAATTGTAAGTTCAATATACTGCACGGCGGAGAAATAACGACTGCATGCGTTGATTTTACCGAGGGCGCGGTACAAACAATAAAGTTTTAAGGAGAAAAAACATGAGAAAATATCTTTTGACAAAAGAGGAAAACACATACCGTGCAAATCTGCACTGTCACACAAACATATCAGACGGTGAGCTTTCACCCGAAGAGGTCAAGAACATCTACAAGGAGCACGGCTACTCCGTCGTTGCATACACAGACCACCGCGTACACTTAAAGCACGACGACCTGACAGACGATAATTTCCTTGCGCTTTCGGGTGTTGAGTATGACGTAAACGAAAAGGACAAGGAAAAGACATACCGCAAATGCTGTCATATCTGCATGATAGCGCTTGACAAGGACAATACCTCACAGCCCTGCTACAATAAAAATCTCAAATTCCATCATCCTGAAAATCACGGCGTTGTAAATCCCGACGGCACGCTTGAGGAGTTTGACGCAAGTTATGAACGAGCATCGGATATTATGATAAAGGGCAGAGAAAGCGGATTTTTTGTAACCTACAACCATCCGACCTGGTCGATGGAGGATTATTCCGATTACATGAAATATCACGGCATGCACGCGATGGAAATATCAAATTACGGCTGTCTTGTAATGGGTTATCCCGAATATAACCCGAGAGTGTACGACGATATACTCCGCTCAAACGAGCGCATTTTTGCGATCGCAACAGACGATAACCACAATCATCACACAGCGGGGTCTACACGCTGGGATTCGTTTGGCGGATATACCATGATAAACGCAAAAAATCTTGAGTATAAAACCATAACCGACGCGCTTATGGCGGGTAAGTTTTATGCGGTAACAGGTGACGGCGGCGCGCAGATAAAAGAGTTGTGGTACGAGGACGGCAAAATACACGTCGAATGTACAGATGCCGTACGCATTGACGTTGTTACAGGCAGACGCAAGTGCTACACAAAAGATGTACCTCTCGGTACAGTAATCAACGAGGCTGATTTTGAGGTAGTACCTGAGGATATTTATTTCCGTATTTCAATTACCGATAAACACGGAAATCATACCGATACAAACGCATACTTTATAGACAGTCTTTAATATAAAAAACACTCGGAAATACGAGTGTTTTTTACAGAGTGTCAAAAAAACTATTTTTTAAGTTTGACACTCTGATGTGACTTTCAAAAAAGAGTGCAGATTTCGTGAACTCGCGCTCGTCGGCGTACAATGGTACGGTAGAGAGCGAGTTCGGGGGAAGTGAAGAAAT
>JAZPZR010000220.1:0-3737 GCA_045544795.1 Eubacteriales bacterium | reverse complement strand
GTTGCGGGAGGATAATATCCTCCCCTACTACCCCTCCGTCACGTCGAGGTAAAGCGCCTATTGTTCCGTGCCTCCTTTTTTCGGCACTCCACTATGGTGCTTACCTCTCCTTTTCCCCAAAAACGCTCCGCATTTTCGGGGTCCCCTGTCTATTCACCTCCCCTGACAAGTGGAGGCAAATCAAAGTGTTCCTTTTCTTCACGGTCTGTGCCTTTTTTGACAGTCTCAAAAAAGCGGAAGAAGTAAATCTTCTTCCGCTTTTATTATTTAAGTGCGTTTTTAAGGCACTCGATTTTTTCATCAAGCTGTGCGATGCTGTCGTCGGGGTCTACGCTGATATATACCGCCCTTGAAAGTCGGTCAAGGGTATCCTTACACATATCCTCGCGGTAGTCGGGGACGATATCCTTATTCGCCTCCATCTTAAAGGGGTCCATAAGAGGATTGAAAGCGCCCTTTTTCTCCATGATGGGTGTCCAATGTCTGTAAATGTGCTTGCCCGTATCAATGGGAAGCGTTGCCTTCATGCCCGATTTTTCTGCAAACTCTCTCGCCTTTTGTTCCGAATCGAACTTAAACGCAAGCGTTGTACCGCAGTCGCCCTCAATATCGTTTGACGGAATAAACTCCGCGATATCGCATAGCGCGTCCATTATATACTTTTTATTTTTACGAAGGTCTGCAAGAATGCCCCCGAGTCTGTCAAGCTGAATATTCAAAACTGCCGCGCAAAGCTCGTTTGAACGGTACTCGTTACCGCAAAACGCCTGATTTTCAAAGCCGTCCATCTGATTTCCGAAAAACGCGATGGCACTGCTGTCCTGATATATAAGCGCTCTCTCAAAGATCTCCTTGCGGTCGGTAAGGAGCGCACCGCCCTCACCGCTGCTGATTATCTTGAAATAGTTAAAGCTGAGCGCGCCCGCATCGCCTATCGTGCCGAGCCGTTTGCCCTTATACTGACCGCCGTCTGCCTGACATGCATCCTCAAGCACCGCAAGTCCGTATTTTTCTGCGATAGCCATAATGGCATCCATATTACAGGGAAAGCCCTGAATATGTACGGGGATTATAGCCTTTGTATGCTTTGTTATCTTCTTTTCGGTATCAACGGGACAGAGTGTCAGCGTATCGTCAACCTCTGCAATAACGGGCATCGCGCCGACAGCCACAACCGCCATAGCAGTCGATATATAGGTATATGCGGGAACGATGACCTCGTCTCCGGGACCCACACCCAACGCAACGAGCGCAGAGGTGAGCGCGCCCTGTCCGCTTGTCATAAATATCGGATACTGCGTACCGAAAATATCTTTGATTTTATTTTCAACCTGCTCCGACTCCTTGAGCCCCTTGTTGATCTTGAACATGCTTCTCGTTTCAATAACCTTTGTAAGCTCTTCTATCTCTTCTTTGCCTATTCTGTACATACTATTTTCCCTCCGTCATACTTTTAATATGCTCTGCGCACTCTTTCATAAGATAAAAATCCGCATCGTCGTCATACTGCTGAAGATGTCCGTACAAAAACATCTGTACCTCATACCCGCCGCGGCAGACTGCGTCCTTTGTGATAAAGTAGCCCTCGCTTCCGTTTGTGTTTGAAAGCGACAGCACTGACTTGCCCCCGATAGCCCTGTCAATTCTCATTCCTATCTCGGAAAACAGCTCGTACGGGAAGGCTGCAAAAACAATATCGCCGAGCATGATTGCAGTCTGCGGTACCTCTACCGCCTCTTTGTCGACGTAGCCGTCCCGGTAGGACTTCAGCACCTTTTTAGCAAGTTCTCTCATCATTCCCCTGCGGTTTACGGTATGCTCCTTAAACTCCTCGTAAAGCGCCGTTGCCTCCTCTTCCGATATGCGCTTTTTAAGAGGCACCGAAAGAATTTTGTGCGATACCGAAAGCTCTGTATCTTTATACTCTGTAATTTTGCCGTATATCTCAAGCGCGTCCTTTGCGGCAATCTCTCCCATCTCATGAACGTAGGTGATATCGCCCACCGTCTTTTTATTGGAAAGGCGGGGCCCCACGTCACCCTCGGGTCCGTTGAAAAAGGCGGTCACTCCCCCGCTTTGACCTTCCAGCGCATCTATCATAGCGCCCGACCAGTCGCGCGTTATCTCACGGTTTGCACCCGCCGACGTGCCGTGCGCGCCGTAGTGGACCATATTTGCAACCACCTTACCCGCACCGTCTGCAAAGGATATCACCGTCATTTCGGGATCAAAAGCACCCCACGGATTTTGCCCGAAAATCAGCTTGTTATTTTCATCAAGCTCGCGTCTGTTGATACCGACAAGGCTTACACCGCAGCTTACCGCCATTTTAACGTGCGTCACCTTTTCGGTCGCTTTTTTGGTCGCAGACATTACTGCGGGTATAAATACATTCTCGCAATACTCTCTGTCAATATCTCCCCAGCCCGTCTGTCCCGACGTGTTGGGTCCTGAATGGGTGTGCGTTGCGCAGAGCATACAGTTTTCCTTAGGTATGCCAAAGCTTTTTTCTATAGCAAAAAGAATATCCCCCGCAAGCGCGGTGTTTATAAGACACACCTCGGCGCTAAGCATGAGCGCCTTTGTTTCGCCCTGCTCAAAATAAAAGGCCGTCACGTGCAGGTCGTCCTCTACACACTCAGAAAAAACGTCGGGTCTGTAGCCGTAAAGCTGACCGCCCACCACGGGTGTTATTATCTCGCGTGCAACACCGAGCTTTAATCCGTTCATATCTATGCCTCCGATAGTTTTATGATTTTATATTACCATACACACCTACTGAAATACAGACCGTATATTCTTATAAAATTCGCAAAAATTCACAAAACGCTTGCGTCTGTTTTTGCCTTGATATATACTTATTTTCAAGAGGTGATGACAATGCTTTACCAAAAATTGCTGATGGGAAGCAATCCGTTTTTTATTTCGGTGGGCAAAAATGCCGCCTTTGAGATACACCGCCATCCCGAGATCGAGCTTAGCTACTGTATTGAGGGCGGGTACGGTATAATCTGTGAAAACAGGCAGTATCATTTGGATGCGGGCGATTTTGCGCTGATACCGCCGATGGCGGCGCATGAGTTCCCGAAAGATCGCGACGGCAAGCGGATGACAGTCGAGGTGGGATTTGCCTTTCTCGGCGAATTTTTGGGCGGCTTTTCGGATAAAGTGGTAATTTATAAAAAGAGCGAACTGAATAAAACTCCCGAATATAACGAGCTTTTATCGCTCCTTGACGAAACGGCGAGCGCATCAGAGGAGGGCGCGCCCTTTTCCGAGCTTATCATCAAGGGAAATCTCTATAAAATAAGCGCGCTTTTACTGCAGACGTCGGATACAGGAATAAAGGATATGCCTAATAAACGGCTTGCCGATATAAAAAGCATCGACCCCGCGCTTGAAAAAATAGCGACAAGCTATAACCTGCCGCTGAGTATCGAAGATATCAGCGCGCTGTGCGGGTACAGTAAAAGCAATTTCTGTAAATACTTCAAGGCGGTAACGGGCGACACCTTCCACAACACCTTAAACCGCCACAGAATCGAGGTCGCCTGCATGCTTCTTGGCGAGACCGACTATACAATTGAAAGAATCGCGCAGGAGACAGGCTTTTGCGACACCAAAAGCTTTTGCCGTGTGTTCAAAAAGCTTATGGGCAAAAGCGCAGGAGTTTACAGACGGGAGCTGTAGCTATATTCAAATTTTGGTTTGTCGGTGAGATAAGTCGGATCGTAGCC
>JAZPZR010000219.1:0-5151 GCA_045544795.1 Eubacteriales bacterium | reverse complement strand
GTCAAGATAGTTTACTACAAATCTGTAATATCCTTCTTTTTCCATGCGGTAAGCCTTGCTGTCCTTGGGTGAAAAGTCGGCGGTAAAGGTGTCACCGCAGATCTCCTTAAAGGGAGCAAAGCCTGCGTATGCGGTGTTCTCCTCACCGATGTAGCCAAAGTAGACCTTGCGCGCGTTACCCGAAAGGGTAGCTACCGCGTTTTCTGCGCTCATGTCAACTGCAGGTGCACTGTCTACAGTACACTCAACCGTGTAAACGTAATCTTTACCGCCCTCGTTTACAACGAATCTGTAAAAGCCTTTTCTTGTAAGCTCGTAAGTATCGTTTGCCTTGGGTGCATACTCTGAAGTAAAGGTGTCGCCGCACTCTGCCTTAAAGTCGTTAAACCACTTGTACTCTGTGTTTTCCGTGCCGATATAACCCCAGTAAACGCGTCTTGCATCTTTGGAAAGCACAGCCTTGTTATCCTCTGCCGTAATTTCGGGGTCACTCTCCACGGTTACCGTAAACGGCTCTGTTACAACGTAGTATGTTTCATCTGCAACCGTCTTACACTCGTAAGAGAACATAAGCGTTGCGCTTCCGTCACCGCTTGCGACAAGCTTGCCGTCAGCGTAGGTAAATACGTCGTCACCCTCGATATACTTAAGCTCTGCGTCTGTAACTGCAGTTTGCTCTCTGCCGTAGGTGAGTGTCGAAACCGTGAGGTCGATATCCTTTGTGTTTGACAGGTATTCGCTCTTGTCTGTAAGCAGCGCTTTTACGCAATCTGTCATATACTGTGTATAGTTTGTCGTGATAGCGTGTGAGCCGTACAGGAAGTAGGTGCTGAGGTCTGCCTGCTTGTCGATAGTGTACGGATAAACGTTGATACCGCGGTCGAGAGATGCGCGAAGTACGTTTTCGCCAAGAGGACCTGCAGAATAAATGGGGTTGTAGGTTGAATCGTACTTCTGTACGTTTGTAAGTATCGAGTAAACCGTGTTTTCGGGGTTTGCTTCGTCTGCATCAATGCTGTTGCAGAGCATACCTACCGACATTTCGGGCATGATGCTCTTGAACTTTGTGATAAGCGTTGCGTTAAAGCAGATAACGTTTACCTGATCCTCGATATTGTATTCTCTGATAAGATCGCAAAGCTTCTGACAGATAGCCTCGTCGTTTGTTTTTATCTCAACGATAAGCTGTGCGTCAAGACCGTCAAACGCCTTGAAATAATCCTCAAGAGTTGCAATCGGCTCGTGGTCTGCACCGCCGTGCTGATCAACCTCAAATTGCTTTAACTCTTCGTAGGTGTAGTCGGAAATTTTACCTGTACCCGTCGATGCGCGGTCAAGCGTATCGTCGTGCATTGCAATGATAACGCCGTCCTTTGAAAGATGGATATCGTTTTCAATTGCCGTAGCGCCCAGCTCATAAGCAAGAAGTGAACCTGCAACCGTGTTGGGCTGTGCGAGTGTGTAAACACCCTGATGTCCGATAATGCCGACCGTTCTTGTCATGGTCTTTGCATTAAAGTAGTCGGTGTATGCGCTTATAAGTGAAGGCACGTCCTGTGTGATGATGCCCGATGCACCCGACGTGACAGCGCCGACAATGCCTGCAGGGGTGCTGTCAGCGGTAACCCATACAGCCATGAGAAGGCGCTGGAGATACTCGACATTCTTTTTGGAAATAAGGTTTTTGGGAAGAATGCACACGCGTGCGCCTGCAAGATTTGTGTTTGCTCTTACCGTGTAAAGATCGTCCTCGGTAAGCGTCTTGTCTGAAAAATCAAGCACCGTGCGTATGAGACGGTCATTTTCACGTACCTTTTTAAGAACCTCTGCATCGTCTGATACTACGCATGCGTCGATCACATCGTTTAAGTAGAGGTAATTGCAAAGAGTATCGGCAGTTTCAGTATCGCTTACGTAAAAAGCGGGAATCGTTCTGCCGCCAAGAGCCGCAAGCGCCGAGTCAACGTCTGCAATAACGTCGCCGTTGTTTGTTACAACGTTAAGCTCGTTGTTTATATGCATGATTGCATTTGCAGGTGCTGTAGTATAGTCTGCAAAAGCGTCAAGGTCTGCCTTTGAATTTACGTTTGTTACAGTCGTTGCGGGAAGAATAACGTTTGATTGGGGCGCGTCAGTCTTGACCATATTGGGTGTCACCTCTGCAGGTTTGTATACGACGCGTGTTGATGCGATCTCAACGTCCATACCGCGAACGAGGTAGCCGAGCATACCGCTGTTGTAGTTGTATTTTGCACCGAGCTTGCCGATGTAGTCGGAGTCAATAAGCATATTATCGTCAGCGTAAGTTTTTACGTTGTTGCCGTAAACAGATGCCGAAAGTGTGTGGAAGTTTCCGTCGTAAAGCACCTCTTTACCGCTTGTCGCAACACCTGTATCCCAGGTGGCCGAGCCTGATGAAGTAAGATAACGGATGTTTATGTCGTGTCCGTTGGATGCGGTCGTGTTTGCACGGAAGGAAGCAACGTAAGAGGGGAGATAGTTACTGTCGTTCTGCGCTCTGTACATGAGTGTAAAATAGCGCGATGTGGTGGGTGCGTTTACGTATTTTACGTCTGCAGAAACGGTGTAGTTACCGAATGCGCCGAGCCATGAAGGTAACATTACGCGAGCCATTGTGCTTCCCGTATGTGTTGATGAGCCGTAAATTGCAAGCGCGCTGTTTTTGATTGAAATATCAAAGCCTGAGGGCTGCTCTGCAACAACAAAGCCCATGTCGGTAAGCTCTGTAAGGCTTGAGTACTTTGAATAGTCTATCTCAAACAGTACGTATTCTTTTTCATTCTTTTCCTTTACAACAAGGTAAACGTCCGTTGCCATGTTGCCGATAGCGACGTTTGCACTTGTCTTGGGATAGTCAGAGGGCTTTGCGCTCAGCTTGTAAACGCCTGCCTTGTCGGGAGTTACCGTATTTGAAGTAACGGTAATGTCAGTTGATGACCATGCAAGTCTTGTACCCTTCATCACTGCGTTTTCAGCATATGAGACCTGATACTTTGTAAGGTCAACAGTTTCACCTGCATCTGCAAGGATAACGGGGTTTGCATCTGCTACGAAATTTTCGTAAAGAGCCTCAAGTTTGTCTTTATCGATTGTGATTTTCAGCGATGAAATGTCGATCGCCGCACCGCGTACGAGAAATCCCATACCGCCGTTTGCATGCTCTGTGGGGTAGTCCTTTTCGTGAATTACCGTGTCACCCGAATATGCGGTAAGGTGTGTGCCGTACTTTTCAAGTGAGTAGGAAAACTCGCCCTTCTGATAGGTATCCTGGTTGAAGGTGCCGTCTGCTGAGCCGAGCCATGACCACTGGGCAGTTCTTCTGTCAAAGCCTACAGCGGTCTTGCCGTCGTTTGCGGTGGGGTCAGAAAACTTAAAGAAGTTGTAGGGGTAAAGACCTGTTGAGGTATTGCTCTGATGGTCGTATGTAAATGCCCAGAAGCGTGAGCTGCTTTCTCTGTTTGAAAAAGCGACGTCTGCACTGAAGGTGTAATCACCGAAATCGGAAAGCCACCAGGGTAAAATTACCTGTGTGATGTTTTTGTTGGGCTTACCGTTTATGCTGAGCTTGCCGTCCGTAACTGTAAGCGTGTGCGATGCAACCTTTTCAGGTACGGTGTAGCCCTCGGCTACAAGCTCGTCCCAGCTTGCAACTGTCGAAAAGTCCTTTTCGTACAGCACGTACTCGGTATCGTCTTTTCCCTTTGCAACGACGTATACCGTCTTTGTCTGTGTACCGCAGGTTGCAGTAAGTGTTGTTACACCTGCAGTAGTAACCGAAACCTTGCCGTCAGCTACCGTCGCTGTACCCGAGGTCCAGGTTATCTTACCTGCGGGAGTTACGAGCGATGCGTCAAACATGACGTCGAAGCGCGAAAGGTCAACGGTGTCTCCTGCATCTGCAAAGATTACAGGCGCTGTGTAATACACGGTGCTGCTTTCGCCGTCTGCATCAACAGATGCAAACGCAAGCGCGGGAAGCATACCGATAAGCATTACAACAAAAAGCAGTGTTGAAATAAAACGTATGGTTTTTTTGTTCATGTGCGTTCTCCTTTTTTAATGATTTACAGACTAATATTATCATTATTAAAAATAGTCCACTATACACAATATTTATAAAAACATGCACAAAATATCATTTTTACCATTGAAAAATAACTGCTCTTTGTTTATAATCTGTGTAGAGGTGATGCACGTTGTATACAGATATTGCATATCTTGGAAAACCGCACGAGGATATAGTGGATTATGAAAATCCGCTGGTCGTTACCGCCGTCGGTCACTACCGTGTTGAAAAAACGTGGAAAATATTCACAAAACGGCGCCTTGGCAGAAAAGATTTTCAGATTTTATATATCGCAAGCGGGAAAGCGCAGTTTTTCTTTGACGGTGAGGAGCATATTCTGTCAAAGGGTAACGTCGTACTGTTCCTGCCCGACCAACCGCAGATGTATTTTCTCTATGCCAAGGACAAGCCTGAAACCTACTGGGTGCATTTTACGGGAAGGGATGCGCTCTCTGTTCTTGAGCAGTTTAATATCCCCACCGACCGCAACGTGTCGTTTGTCGGTTCGTCACAGGACTTTCAATGGATGTTTACGCAGATGATACGAGAGCTCAGAATGAGACGGCACGGATAGCAGCAGATGCTTGAACACAATCTGAAAAGTCTTGTGGTGATGATCGACAGGGCGCTTAACGACGAGGAAAATATAAGCACGCAAAAGCTTGATGAAATTGAAAAAGCGGTACACTATTTTAATCAGAATTTCAATAAGGATATAAGCATTGAGCAGTATGCGCGGGACAATTTTATGAAGCCGTCGGTGTTTATTCAGCTTTTTAAAAAGTCTACCAATCAGACGCCGATGCAGTATATCACGTCACTTCGTATCGCGAGCGCGATAAATCTCATGTCGGATAAGCATTATAACATTTCGCAGATCGCGGCGGCGGTGGGCTACGGTAACCCGCTGTATTTCAGCCGTGTCTTTCATAAAAAAACAGGACTTTCACCAACAGAATACAGAAAAAATGCTCACCCGAAAGGGTGACCATTTTGAGAGACTGTCAAAAAAAGGCACAGACCGTGAAGAAAAGGATTACACCCTTGCCTCCACTTGTCAGGGG
>JAZPZR010000218.1:0-1665 GCA_045544795.1 Eubacteriales bacterium | reverse complement strand
AAAATATACAATTAGCCATTTTATAATATTATAATATATAATATTATTAATTGCAACAAAAAAAGACGGAAAATTTCCGTCTTATTTTTTGGAAAATGATATTTTACTTTCTGTCCCCTTAAATATGCGGGAGTAGTTTTTGCGGTGAAGGACAAGCACCATGACCGCAAGCGCCGTTGCAAGACAAAGGGTCACTATTCCGTCCGTACCACCGGCACCTATCAAGCAGACGTAGGATATCGGAAAGGATACGCCCGCCATGGTGGAACCGAGTGACACGTAGCGCGTGATGGCAACAAGAATAACGAATACCGCAAGCGCCACAACAAAGCAGCGCGGGTCTGTCATAAATATCATGATCGCACCGACAGCAACACCCTTACCGCCCTTGAAGCCGAAGTAGAGCGGAAAACAATGACCGACAGCACAGAAAAAGCCTGCGATAGCCGCGGCAAGCGTTGCATGCTCAGGCAGATACATTGTAAAAAGCAGACGCGCGGCAAGTGTCGGAACAAGCGCCTTCATAAAATCAACAAGAAGGGTTATAAGTCCCGCGCGCCAGCCGTATGCTCTTTGCATGTTTGTAGAGCCTGCGTTACCGCTGCCTTTAGAACGGATGTCATCACCCGTAAAAACCTTGGAAACAACTATGGAATAGTTAAAGCTGCCGATAAGATAAGCGCAGACAGCCGTCAGGACGTACCAGAAAATTATCATGATTTATTATCCTCCCCGCGTTCTCTTACTATAAATCTTATAGGTGAGCCTTCAAAACCGAACACCTCACGGAGTCGGTTTTCAAGATAGCGTTTATATGAAAAATGGAAAAGATCCACCCTGTTCACAAAGAAAATAAAGGTGGGCGGGCAGGTCGACGCCTGCGTCATGTAGAATATCTTAAGACGTCTGCCCTTATCAGACGGAGGCTGAACACGCGCTGTCGCATCACCGAGAAAATCGTTAAGCATACCTGTAGTTACACGGCGCTTATTCTGCTCGCTTACGTTTACAATACACTCCATAAGCTTATCTATGCGCTGACCTGTTTTTGCAGAAATGAATACGATAGGCGCAAAATCCATAAACGCAAGGTCGCGGTAGATATCTTTTTTAAGTTTTTCCATCGTACCCGTTTCTTTGACGGCAATATCCCATTTATTGACCGCAACGACAAGACCCTTGCCCTTATCGTTGGCAAAGCCTGCAATTTTGGTATCCTGAAAGGTAACGCCCTCGTTTGCATCAAGCATGATAACGCACACGTCGGCGCGGTCTACCGCCGCATAGGAACGGATGACGCTGTATTTTTCAATTATTTCATCGACTTTTTTCTTTTTTCTGATACCCGCGGTATCGATAAAACAGAATTTACCGAATTTATTTTCAACCTCAACGTCAACGGCATCACGCGTTGTACCGGGAATATCAGAGACTATCATTCGGTTTTCACCGAGAATTTTATTTGTAAGCGAGGATTTGCCGACGTTCGGTTTGCCTATGAGTGCAACCTTTATCATATCCTCGTCAGGCTCTTCAAACGACGCAAAATCAATATGCTCAAAGACTGCATCAAGAAGATCGCCCGTGCCTGTGCCGTGAACGGAAGAAACCGCATACGGATCACCGAGGCCGAGATTGTAAAATTCATAAAACTCAGGCGGCACC
>JAZPZR010000217.1:0-6178 GCA_045544795.1 Eubacteriales bacterium | reverse complement strand
GAGCACGCATGCTCTTGCCTTTGCGTTTGCAACAAAGCCTTCCCAATCTGATACTTCTGTTTCTTCACCGAAGTAGCCGATATACATCTTATTAACCTTTGCTTCGTTTGAATTAAGAGTTATCTTACCGTCAGCGAAGGTAACTTCGGGAACACCGATATTTGCATTTTCGCACTTGAAGGTAAATACCTTGTCGTGTGACTTGCCGTTTTGGTCAAGATAGTTTACTACAAATCTGTAATAACCTTCTTTTTCCATGCGGTATGCCTTGTTATCTCTAGGTGAAAAGTCGGCGGTATAGGTATCACCGCAGGTCTCTTTAAAGGGAGCAAAGCCTGCGTATGCGGTGTTCTCTTCACCTATGTAGCCGTAGTATACCTTGCGCGCGTTACCCGAAAGGGTAGCTACCGCGTTTTCTGCGCTCATGTCAACTGCAGGTGCACTGTCTACAGTACACTCAACCCTGTAAACGTAATCTTTTCCGTCCTCGTTTACAACGAATCTGTAAAAGCCTTTTCTTGTAAGCTCGTAGATATCGTTTGCCTTGGGCGCATACTCTGAGGTAAATGTGTCGCCGCACTCTGCCTTAAAATCGTTAAACCACTTGTACTCGGTGTTTTCTGTACCGATGTAGCCCCAGTAAACGCGTCTTGCATCAGCCGTAAGCTGGGCGGTATTTTCTGCCTGTATAACGGTGGGCGGTTCGAGCGTGAAGCCTATCCAATTAAGGTTGGAGCCTGACTCTGTCCATTTTAATGTAAGAGTATGGCGACCCTCGGTAAGTGCCACAGCTTTGTTATCAGCAGTACTTACAGTTGTCCAAATATCGTATCCGCCTGTATTCGTTGCATTAAAGGTGGCAACCTTATTATCGTCAATAAGCATATCAAACGAGCCTGTGCCGTTTAATGATGCGATACGGGCACTGAGCAGATAATTACCGCTTTTTTGAATGTTTATCTCGTACTCTGTATAAGCACCGACATTACAGTATGCCAGGTGGTTGCCGCCGTCGGTGTCTGCAGTTGTTTGACTGTATGCTATCTCACTCCACATTATATTTTCTGCAGCCTTTAGTTTGCCGTTGTTTGTAATTTGCACTACAGGGGTGTTAACCATTCTGTCTTTAAAATAGTTAACTTTCATTACAAGATTTAAAACACGCTCTGCACCGACCTCAAGCTGTTCACGTGTAAGGACGCCCGCTTCAACAGCACTTGCAAGTCTTTCGGGCTGTGAATTTGTCATTTTAACGTCGTTACCCGCGAGGATTTCGTAAAGATGGTCGGTGTTGTTTTGCCAGTCTGTCTCGATGACGTTGTTATAACCCCACTCATTGCGTAAAATACCTGTTAAGAGTTGTTTGTTCTCACCGTTTTGTACACCGTTTATAAGGTTGTATGAGGACATTATTGTCCAGGGGTCTGCCTCTTTTACGGCTATTTCAAAAGCACGCAGATATATTTCTCTGAGAGCTCGCTCGGAAAGACGTGAGTCGAGATTTTTACGGTTTTCTTCTTTGTTGTTTGCGGCAAAGTGTTTTAATGAAACCGCAACACCCTCCGCCTGAACTGCTGTTGTTATTGTGCTTGCGAGCTTACCTGTGAGCAGCGGGTCTTCGGAATAGTATTCAAAGTTACGTCCGCAAAGCGGGTCGCGATGTATATTCATACCGGGAGCCAGCCAGATATCCATATTATTGTTGTGAGCCTCGGTTGCAACTGCTTTACTCACAGCGGCAACAAGGTCTGTATCCCACGAAGCGGCAAGGCAGGTGGATATAGGCCATGCTGTACAGTTTTTGTTGATACGGATACCCTGAGGACCGTCAGCAGTCATAATAAGCGGTACGCCGTAGTCTTTGTTTTTACCCATACCCCAAGTGGTACTGCCGTCACGTGTTTCCTGTGCGGACAGTAGTTGAGCAAGCTCATCAATAGTCAGCTGATCAAGAAAATCATCCATAAGAGCGGGGTCGTTGTACACGTCTATAAGCATTATTTTTTCATCAGTGTCGGTACTGAAAGTTGCTGCAGCTTCTGCTTCGCTGCCCATATATGAAAAGGTCAAAGTATTTAAATTCGGGAACTTGTTATCTCCTGTGCACTCCAGAGTAAATACATTAAGACCTTCATTAAGCTCAATAGTGAACGGATCGGAGTCTTTGAATGAATACCATTTATTGCCGTCAACACTTGTTACAGGCAGTGTGAGTGAAACCGGCTGCTGTTTACCGTTTACGGTTGCAATCGGCTCAAAAGCGACTGAGGTGTTTCCGTTTGCATAGTTCATTACAACGCTGTATTTACCCGCTTTTTTTGCGTTTACCCACCAACTTGCATAGTTGCCGGTATGGCTCAGATGTGCAACACAGACTATGTTTGAATCGACGCTTGATGTCTCTTCAACGGGCGGATAGCCGCTTGATGACCAACCAAGACTTACATAGTCCTCTGCCTCAATAGTAACAGCCTCTGTTGTGCTTAAATCGACTGTTCGGTCGGTTGTCTTTCCCACATATTCGAGCGAAAGTCGGTTGAGGTTAGGGAATTTATTTATCTGTGCACTGACATACAGTTCGCAGTTGCCAAGCGGAAGATTTATATAGATCGGTTCAAAATCGTTAAAGGTGTACCATGTGGAGCCGCTCACCGAAAGAGTTTTTCTGAATATCTGCTCACTTTCGGGTGATGTGACTTTTACAAGTGTTGTAAAGGTGAGGGCAGATGTGCCGCTGGTACCGTTAAGTATAAGCTTGTACTGACCCGCTTTTGTGACGTTTAGGTTATACTTTACCGTGTTGCCGTGGCTTGCCATAGCCTCGACCCAACTGCCTACACCGTCTTTTGAAGCGGTTCTTACACCCCATTTATCCTTACCCTGGATACCTTCATCATAGCTTTCTGCTTCAAATGTAGTGACACTGTCAGCACTTACTGTGCGGGTATATGCGGTTGAAATATCGCCGACACGCTCTAAAATCATATAATCAAAGTTTGGCTGAAGAGCAACCCTGGCAGTGATGCGGACAATATTTTTACCCTCGTTAAGATTTACATATATGTAATTTTGTGAAAGGGAGAAGTTGTACCATTTTGAAACCGTGTCACCTGCCGAGGTTGCCTGAATATCAAAACGGTCGTTGATTTGTGCTACACCATCTACTGTTACGTCGATAATATCGCTTTTTGCCGTGTAGCCGTTTGCGTATGAGAATCTGACTGCATATTGACCTGCTTTTTCGACATCAAGCGAATACTCGACGTAATCACCGATAGTATTGAATTTTGCAAGACATTTACCTGTGTAAAATTTACCGTCGGAAAAGGATTCAACGGCAATGGTTGAGGTTGCCGTGCTGTAGTTTTCCATTTCGATTCTGGTTGTACCGTCTTCGGAAACGGTAAAATAATGATCAACATCGACAAAACTGCCGTCCTCCAACATTCTTTCGGGAAGTTGTAACGGTGCACAGAGTTCACTGAGCTGTTCTGTGACTATATCTTTGTCAACTGTATAGATAAAATCTGCATACTTGCCGTCACGGACAGAGTTGCCTACAAAAATCTTATAGTCGCCGGATTCCATAACGTATGCTGACTTTTGAATTACGCCTGTATCGTCGTAGCTTGACATATCTGTTATGGGGAAAGAAAGCGTGAGTGTTTGCGATGCACCCGGGCTCAGCAAGTCGGTTTTATCAAAAGCCGCAAGCTCTTTTGCAGGCTTTGTAAGATCACCGCGCGGTGCACTGAAGTAAACCTGCACAACCTCTTTACCTGCGACGTCACCTGTATTGGTGACAGTTGCAGTGGTTACTATCTCACCGTCTGTCACTTCAACGCTGTCAATAACGGTATCAAAATCAGTATAGCTCAGACCATAGCCGAATTCGTAGTTAACCTTGTCGTAAGCTGTGGGGATAGTTTCAAAATAGCGGTAGCCGACAAAGATGTCCTCTGTATAGTTTACATAGTTTGATGATTCATTAAACGTTTCGGAGCTTGGGTAATCTGCGTAGTCTTTTGCCCACGTGTCAACCGTCTTACCCGAGGGGTTAACAGTACCCATAAGCACGTCAGCCGTAGCGGCACCGCCTTCCATACCGCCCTGCCAGCCGATAAGAACGGCATCTATTCCCTCAATAGCGTTGTCGCCTTTTATCCAGCTTGTATCCATGACAGAACCGATATTGAGGACAACGACCGTGTTTTCAAATTCAGCGGCAACCTTTGTTATAAGCTCGGTTTCTGCATCTGACAGATAGTAGTCGCCCTTAACGGCCTGTCTGTCGGTACCCTCTGCTGTATAACGGCCGATTGTAACGATAGCCGTTTCGGTTGCGGCCGTTGCCGCCGACCATACCTCATCGGTTACTGTGATGTTTGCATCGTCTTTTATACCGTTTGTCGTAACCTGTTCAGTATAAAAGCTTACAAGTTCGGGGACAAGTGTCACCTTGCCTTCCTGCTCATATTGTTGCATACCCTGTAAAATGTTGATTGTATAATCAACGTTTGTGTTGCCCGAACCACCGCCGCCGCGGGTATAATCAATCATGGCACGGCCGAACATTGCAACGGTTGAACCCTCTGCAACGGGCAGTACGTCACCGCGGTTTTTAAGCAGTATCATTCCTTCTGATGCCGCCCGGCGCGATAACTCGGGATTCCCCTCTGCCGATGCCGCAGCTGCAGGAACTGCAAAAGCAGAGAGAATTGTTGTTGTGATTATGACAGCCGATAAAACGGATGCCATAATTTTGCGTAGCTTTGTTTTCATAATGTCCTCCTTATATATATTAAAAATTTGCTATTCTAATTGAATTTTAAGACATTTTATGCTATAATACAAGAAAATAAATGCACTAAAAAGGACAATTTATGCAAAACGGCTTTAGAGAAATACATGATAATATTATATTTAAAAGATACGGCAATCCTAATTTCCGCATACATTTACATGAGGATATTGAATTGTTATATGTAATTAGAGGGCGCGGTACGACGTTATGCAACGGTGTAAGGTATGACCTATGCGACGGTGATATGTTTGTTTCATTTCCAAACCAGGTACATCATCACGTGAATTTTGAAAACGGTGAATATATATTGCTTATTATTAAACCGTCGCGTCTTTTGTCATATGCAAATGTGTTTTTTGATAATGAACCGATGTCGCCCGTTATAAATATTAAAGAAGATGAAGATGATAACATTTTATTTTTACTCAAGACCGCGCTTTACGAGTATCTGCGTGACGGCTACAGTACCGTCATTGAATCGTATCTTACGACTTTTTTCGGCAAACTGTTAAAGCATTACGAAATTAAAAAGCAAAACGTTTCCCGAAACAAAGTGATGAAAATACTCAATTACTGTTCGCTGAATTATAAAGAAAATATTTCGGTTGATGACGTGGCAAATGCATTGTCTATAAGCAGGAGTACCGTATCACATACATTCGGCAATCAGTTGAAGGTGGGTTTTTGTGATTATATTAATATGTTGCGGTTAGTTGAAGCGCGGGAACTTTTAAGAAATTCCGATCTTTCTATCACGGAAATTGCACAGAATACCGGGTTTGAAACGATAAGGACTTTTAATCGGGCATTTTTAAAAGAGCGCGGAATATCTCCCTCTCAATACAGAAAAGTTCAGAAGAACTTGTATAAATAAATGCAGCGTTTGGAAATTGTCCCAAACGCTGCATGACACTCTAAAACGGCTCACCCGCACAGGTGAGCCGTTTGTTCTTTAGTTTATGAACGTAAAGTATTTATCCTTTACTTTGCCGTTTTCATCGGTGTAGTTAACAAGTATTACGTAACAACCCTCGTTTTTGAGGTTTGTCGTATAACTGTCTGCAGGGGTCTGTATGCATGTGCGTATAATAGAATTTGCAGTAAATTCTGACCACGATGTAACTTCAACCTCGTCTTTACCGAAGTAACCGATGTACATCTTGTTAATTGTTGCATCGTTTGAATTAAGAGTGATGGCACCTTCTTCGTAGATAATTTCGGGAATGCCGCTCTTTGCATTTTTACACTCAAAGGTAAATACCTTTTCACAAAGCTTGCCGTTTTCATCAACGTAGCATACTACAAATCTGTAGTAGCCCTCTTTTTCCATGCGGTAAGTTTTGTTATCTTTGGGTGAAAAGTCGGAAGTAAAGG
>JAZPZR010000216.1:0-1698 GCA_045544795.1 Eubacteriales bacterium | reverse complement strand
AATATACCGGACGGACTGTTTATAATCTCGACCGATTTGTCGTCCTCATCAAATATTGACAAACAAACCGCGTCTGAGCTGGAGTATACCACGACTGTAAACTGCACGTTAAGCAGACAAGGCAGCAGCGCGGGAACGGCTACATATAAAATCACCGTTTTAAATAATACTGACAGAACGTACGCATACCGCGGGTTGTATTATCAAAGCTCACTTACAGGGTACAACGGTAACCAATACATACATACAAGCAACGGTAACAACTATATCGGGGTTACAACGTCATTCCCGAACGGCAGTGTAGTCGAAGCGGGACGAACGCTTGAGTTTTATGTGACATATAACGTCGGCAGACGGCTTAGTGCGAGCACTGACTGGAAAACACTTATAAACTATCAGTTTGGTATTAATGTAAACTCGATTACCGAGGCGAAAGAAGCGGTAGTGTCCAAGTTTGAGGATATACTCAATTCACCTACCACTTATGCAACACTCTGTGATAAGATTGACGATAAGTTTAACGGTGCGGAGTGGACGTCAAACTATATCGGTAACGTAACGTCATCTACCAGTGCGGACTCCACCACGGTCAATACGCTGTTTGCGGGACATTTACAGATGGTAATAAACGGCGTTGAAAACCCGATAACCGTACTGATAAAACACGAAAACATCGATAATAACACCAAAACGGGTGATGACTACACCGCAAAAAGCGGGTCGGCGGTGTTTAACGGGTACGGATGTGAGTTTACGATGTACATGACTACAAGCTCTCTCAGCCAGACGGGCGGCAGTGCTACCGTATACGCGGCGGTGTTCACATGTGACCGTGACGAGAACGGTGTGATGGGTAACTGGTATATGATAGGCGAATACTACGAGGGCGTTGCAAGTATTGTCGGATACGAAGGCGGCGAAAGCAACGGTTCGTTTGATACGGGTACATGGCGGTCTGTTAATATGACTTATACTCCCTCTGACAGTTACAGTTATACCGTCACAAACGGCAATACTATCCAGACAATAACACAAACGGTTGACCCCAATGCTGCGGCGGCGTTAAAGACATTATTGTCACGCGCCAAAACGATACTGAACGAGAACGACTATGCAGGAACCGGTATGGTGGCGCTCGAAAATGCATATTACGGTAATTCGGGACTGTACACGGTATCAGACGACGGCACAATAACGGTTGACGATACTGCGACACGGGTTAAACTTATACCTGCTATAAAACAGTTAGAGCTTGCTCTTGAACCGTTTGAACAATTAGAATAAAATTATTCTGTGTAAACTAAGTTTACACAGGATTTTTTTAAGGTCTTGCAACAATGAATTAGGTGAAAAGCACCGAAATATGCCGGTTTGAGGCAGGTTCGGATTATTCTTGTCACCTTAAGTGTATGAGAAGAGCTTTTTCATGCTCTTTTTATCAAGTGCGTTGATGTCGGGGATCTCGTATCTGTTATCGTTGTTGTCACGAATGAGCATACGTTTGTCGTCCATCATCTTGATATCACTGTTTATGTTGCGTACCCTGAAAGATATCTCTCCCCTGTCCGTTACGACTTTCATGGTAGCAGACCCGTATCTTGAGTTTGCCTCAATTACTTTTATAATTGTAGGTATCATGTAAAACTCACTAAAACAGTCTTCAACCGCTTTTCTCGAATCGCTGTCAAGAAGAGATAT
>JAZPZR010000215.1:0-2977 GCA_045544795.1 Eubacteriales bacterium | reverse complement strand
GCTTGTCTTCCTAAGACCGCTTGGCCTCCGACTTAAACGTTGCCGTATCACTTGCAAACTTCGGTCTTGACAGCGCTTACGTGACAAAGCTTCCCGTGCACGCGATCGGTCAGTCTGCTGTAAACTCACTCCGCTATTTCGGTGTTGATACTTCAAAGATCGTTCGCGGCGGTGACAGAGTGGGAATATATTTTCTTGAAAAGGGCGCATCCCAGCGCGGCTCTGTATGTATATATGACAGAGCGCACTCTGCAATAGCAGAGGCAAAGCCGTCAGATTTTGATTGGGACAGCATCTTTGAGGGCGCTGACTGGTTCCATTTTACAGGTATCACTCCCGCGCTCGGCGGTGAGCTTGTTGAAATCTGCAAACAGGCTTGTATTGCGGCAAAGGCACACGGTGTAAAGGTTTCATGCGACCTTAACTACCGCGGTAAGCTGTGGACTCGCGATGAGGCAAGAACGGCTATGACCGAGCTTTGTAAATACGTTGACGTCTGCATTTCAAACGAAGAGGATGCAAAGGACGTTTTCGGTATCGAGGCAGAGGGCAGTGACATCTACGGCGGTAAGCTCAACCACGACGGTTATAAGAGCGTTGCAAAACAGCTTGCTGACAAATTCGGCTTTGAAAAGGTTGCAATAACTCTCCGCACCTCGCTTTCAGCTGATGATAACGACTGGGCGGCAATGCTTTATGACGGTGATGATTATCACTTCTCAAAATCATACAGCCTTCATATCGTAGACCGTGTGGGCGGCGGCGACTCGTTCGGCGCAGGTCTTATCTATGCGCTTCTTTCAGGCAAGGATTCAAAATCTGCCATCGAGTTTGCGGTTGCGGCATCGGCACTTAAGCATTCAGTCGAGGGCGATTTTAACCGTGTATCCGTGTCCGAGGTTGAAAAGCTTGCGGGCGGTGACGGAAGCGGACGCGTACAGAGATAATAAATTTATAAGTTTTAAGGGGACGATGAGCATCGTCCCCTGATTTTTTATGTTTGTATGTTTGAATCCCTCAGTCTCGCATACGCTCGACAGCTCCCTTTACAAGGGAGCCTAAGATTAGTTTCCATATAAAACCGCAATTTGTTCTTTGCTTTTATTTTATTATCTTTGAATATAAATCGTGATTTCTCACGTAGTCTATCTTTGTTCCGACCTCTTCGGGTTTGTGCGCATCAGAGCCGAAATAAAAATCAAGCCCCATCTCTTTTGCAAGCGCCGTTATATACTCGCTCGGATAAAGCTCACCGCCTTCCACAAGTGTCAGGTGTGAATTTACCTCCATTAAAAGTCCGTTGTCTTTAATAGCTTTAAGCGTATGCTTTATTGAGCTTTCATGTGAACGCTCATCATAATTTTTACCGCAGAATTTGTATCTTTCGGGCTTTAAAAATATCCATTTGTACATATCCATGTGCGCAATTGAATCAAAAAATCCCGTGCTTGCCGCGCTCGCTTCGTTTTCAAGCATAAGCTCAACGTAATCGTCCTGCGTGAGATGCCCGTCAAAAAACGGAATTGATTTTATCGCGTGCAGATGTGACGAGCCGATTTTAAAATCAAACTCACCCTGCGACAGCACCTCCTCGACCTGACCTCTTATCGTCGGGTGCCAGTCAATTTCAATTCCAAGCCTTACTTTAAGAATTCCATCGTATTTTCCCTTGATTCTGTTACCGATCTCGCAGTATTCTTTTACTTTTCCGACAGGTATTCTGTCCGACATGGTAGAGTTTATAAGTGGCATGTGATCGGTGATGCATACCGTCTTTATGCCCTTTTTAAGAGCAACCTCTGCAAACGCATCAAAACGCTCGGCGCCCTTTATTATCTGCGGGTGCATGTGCATGTCGTGTGTTATCATTTTGTTATCACCTCAAATTTAAAATCCTTGTCCTCGGGGCTTACGTCAATTCCTTCCGTTACGTATACCGTGTCACTTGTCACCATTATTAGCTCAATATCCTGCGATTTGTAAAGCTTCTTTGCTTTATCTACACCCATTACAAAAACTGCGGTAGAGAGTGCGTCTGCAAGCGTGTCGTCTTTGGTAATGACCGTTGCGGATATTATTCCGCTTTGCGCGGGATAACCCGTTTTGGGGTCGAGTATGTGGTGATATCTTTTACCCTCGTATTCAAAATACCGCTGATATCCGCCTGAGGTGACGACCGCCGTGTCACTTGCTTTTACCGTTGCGATAAGCCTGTCTGTGTAAAGCGGGTGCTGTATGCCTACGTTCCATTCGCTGCCGTCCGTTTTTTTGCCGATGACCGCCACGTTACCGCCAAGTGAAAGTACCGCGCTCTTTACTCCTTTACTTTCAAGGAGAGCCCGTACCCTGCCTGCCGCATACCCCTTTGCGACCGCGCCCAGACCTATCTTACTTTTGTCTGAAATTGCGCTTTTGATCTTATCGTCATCGGGCGGCACTTTTGCATTTTTTATATCCCATAATTCCACCGCGCTCTGCACCGTAATATCAAACGCGCCGTCTGTCATCTCGCGGATTTTATCGCAATAATCAATAAGTGACTGCGTTTCTTCACTTATACTTTCACCGCGGTTGTACTTTGAAATATCCGAACTTTCGTTTGTTGCCGACAACAGCGCGTCAATGCGCTTTATCTCATTTTCGCAAGCGCCGTCCTTGTCACCCGTGATCTCAACAAACGTATCCATCGCAAAAAAAGTACGGCTGTGTACCTTCGGCACACAGCCTGACAGCGTTATTATGATTATGCAAAGTAATAAAACTGCTCTTTTCATCTTTGTGAATCGAGATAGTCCTGCAGTATGATCTTTGCCGCAAGAGTATCTATCGTGTTTTTGCGCTTTTTACCGCGCACGTTATTTTCATTCAGCATATTATGTGCCGAGACGGTTGTACACCGCTCATCCCACATAACCGTTTCTATGCCTGAAAGCTGACCTATTTTTTCGGCAAGCTCACGGCAAAGTCGGAGGCCAAG
>JAZPZR010000214.1:0-6065 GCA_045544795.1 Eubacteriales bacterium | reverse complement strand
TTGCGGTTCAGGCAATTTTACCATCCCGTAAAACAGTAATTTATTTACCCATTATTATCTGCTTTGTTCTTTGTATAAACAGCACAAGGTCGAAAAATCTGTGTATATACGGTTCGATCTCCGAAAGGTAATCAATAAATTTTTCAAGGCTTGCCATCGCGCCCTCGGTATCGTTTTTTGAAAGCAAGCAGTATATCTCCGACACGCCCTTACAGTACTCACCGTGATATTCCAAAAGCTTCCATGAAAGGCTGTGGCACCCGTCGGTAGTTACAGCGTTTCGCTTTATTACGTCCGAAAAGCCGTCCACAAGCGCAGGCACTCCTGCTATAACTTCGCCCGACGCCCTGTTTCCTATAATTCCCGCTTTTTTACCGTACTCATCCTGCGAGCCTGTGTCCTGCGCGGTGATGTCGGTATTTTGCATCATAGCCTCAAGGTCAAAGCTTGCGGATATCTTTTCAAGATACTCTTTTGCAGTCATCCATTCGTTACCGAACGCGCTTTTGAAATAGTCGTCAATAAACGTCTCGGTATCAAGCGAGGTATCAAACAGCATATGCCCCATCAGGCTTGAAGGAAGCGCCGTCGGGAAATAGCTTCTTTGCGTCTGGTCGCTCATTATACCGTCAAAGCCTGTCACCTCAAGCGTTTTGATATCCTTTGCTATCACTCTTGAAAATGCCATATAACCGGGGTCTGAAAAGTGCGAGGTATAGAGATAGTACTCGTAAATAAACTTCTGTCCGTCAAAAATCGGCTTCCACGCGTCGATAAAGGTAAGCGCCATATCAATGCCCGTCTTGACCTTGAAATTATTTCTCTCCCACTTCGGAAGTCCGCCCTCGCGCCGTTTTGCGCTGTAGCCCTTACCTGTACCGCAGGCTGTTGTAAGTATAAATCTTGAAGGGTTATTGAGTTTTTCCGTCACGGGCGGCCAGAGCGTATCGGTATACATAATAAACGCGACCTTTGTATCCATGCCGTTCTCGGTAAGCTTTTTATCAAGCTTATTAAGCATGATAACGTACCAGTCAGTCGGCGTTTTTTTGATACAGTCCTCACACTCGCAGTGATTGTTTATATTATCTGCAAGCCAGAAATGCAAAACGTCGATATACGGCTTTTGCACAATATAATCGTACAGCCAGTTTACCACCCTGTCCTGCACCCACTCCTGCGACATGCAGAATTGCGTAAAAAAGGGTGATTTTTTATAAAGCTCCCGCTTGCCGCCAACAAGCGCGAACGCTTTTTTTGTTTCTTCGGGAATATCGTATTCACCGCCCGATATCATGTGTCTTACCCCGAACGGCTCGTTAAGAGCGCCGTGACCGAGCGCGTGATACTGAAGCCCGCATCTGTCTATTGTTTTTTCTATTTCATGGCTGTACTCACAGTACTTTTCGTAGGGGATGTCGGTATGGTCAAGCTTTGTGTTTTTAATATGAGTGTACCAACGGCTCATATAGTTATACGGGACTATCTGCTCAAGCATAAACATGTTCATATCTATCTTTGGCAGCCACTCGACAGTATCGCGCACGTGCTCAAAGCTGACAGCGCCCTCTATACACTGACCGCGGAAGTTATAGTCCGCTTTTTTTCTGTATTTAAAGGAGTGGTCAAGCAGATCACAGTAAGGAATATATTCGCCGTCCGCACCCGGACGCACCCATCTGCAACCCGCAGATTTTAAATACTTGTAAATACCGATAAGAATACTGCGGTCGTTACTGCCCGCGATATGTCCCACGCCGTTTTTTACGTCGATATCGATTATATCCTCGGTCACGGGGTCGAAAAGGTCGTGCGCATCAAGTGACAGCTCGTCAAGATGTGCAAGTACGAGCGCATTGTCCCGCGGTGCGCCGCCAAGCTCACATACTACCTCCGTCTCACCGTTTGTAAGCCTTTTAACGTACTTTTCAAGCTCGGACATATAGTATCTTGCCCTGTGCGAATCAAAGGTTATTATTGCTGTTATCTGTTTCATCCCAAAGCCTCCTTTACCAAGATGATTTTATAATATCATAGCAAGAAGGACTTGTAAACCGCGTAATCCAAATTTAAAAACGGAACTTGTATTTTTTATACACGTTAAATATAATATAATAATAATGATCAGCGAGGTGTTTTATGAAATCGTTTTTATATCGTATCCTGTGCGGTTTTTGTCTGGGCATAAGTGTTTTTGCGCCGGGTATCAGCGGAAGTATAATGGCTATTATCATGGGTATATATGACAAGCTTATCGATATTGCTTCAAGTCCGTTTAAAAATTTCAAAAAGAACTTTAAGTTTCTTTTGCCTCTCGGAATAGGCGCGGTTATAAGTCTTATTCTGTTTATACTGGTATTCAGTTATCTCTTTGAGACGTACGAAAAAGCGGTATTCATGCTGTTTATCGGTCTTATAGCGGGAAATCTGCCTATGGTCTACAGGGAAGCAAGAAAAAGTAAGTTCAGATGGTATTTCCCCGTAGGCGCAGTCCTCGCTGCCGCATTCGCCTTTGTTATAGGCATAATGAGTGAGGGCGTCGGCGGTGCGCAGACAGGGTCTGAAAATATAAATCTATTATACCTTGCGCTGAGTGGCGCGCTTGCAGGCTTTTCGAGCATCGTACCGGGTATGAGCGTTTCTATGATACTTATCGTCATGGGCGTTTACGACTTTCTTATTGAAGCGGCAAAATCCATCGACGTGACCGTTATTGCCGTGGTGGGAGTGTCGTTTGTGCTTTCGCTTGTGCTGTCCTCAAAGCTCATAAAGTTCATTTTCTCAAGATTTGGCGGCATGGCGCACTTTGCGGTAATGGGCTTTCTGATAGGATCTGTCGGCGGTATATTCTATACCCTGCCAAAAAACGGGTCGAATCTTGCGGGAATCATCATGCTTGTTATAGGCCTTGCGATATCACTCCTGTTCGTATACCTCGGTAAAAAAGTAAATATTGCTGAAAATGACTGATGGAAGGAAATTCAAATAACAGGCAAAAAGCAAAGCGCATCTCTTTAACGCCCGGCTCCCATAACAAAAGACATATAAAAAACACCTGAGCAGCAACTCAGGTGTTTTTATAATTGTTGATTCTGATTTTTTACTACTTCAAATTCAATAACAGGGTATAAATAATCTTCTCCGGAATTATCAATAACTCTATAACAGTCTAATTCCTGTCCCAAACAAATATAGATATTCCCGGTAGTTAAATCTCCGTATGTTTCCCCTATATATTTAACTTTCATCAAAACACCTCTTGATCTTAAATTCAAATTATTCATAACACAAGGGACGGTTCTCCATAACACAGGGGACGGTTCTCTGTGTTCTCTATTAGTCGGACTGCATCTGTTTATGGCATTATTTTGTTTGCGTACTGTTCAGGGGTGATACCTGTTTGTTTTTTGAAAATTCTTGAAAAGTAATTCGGGTCATAGTAGCCACACATGACTCCAATGTCTGCAACGTATATTTGCGTGTTTTTCTTTTGACTGAGCAGTTTTTTTGCATGTTCGATTCTGAGTGAGGTCAGGTATTCATTCGGTGTCATACCGCATGCTTTTACAAATCTACGTCGGATATAATCTTTATTATATCCTGTGGACTCTAAAATTTCGTGCAGCGACAGCTGTGGGTCACTGTAATTGATGGCAAGAACACGGCAGACGTTTTCTATTACTGGGTCTTTTTGAAGTGCCGTGCTTTTCTCTGTAATAAGATTTGATATCAGTTCATACAGTTGAGATATGATGAGGTCGTTTTTTTCATTCCTTATATATCTGTGCAGTATCATTAACATCAGGGTGGTTATGGCACCTTCACCGTCATCCTCAAAGCAACTTACACCAAGACTGTTCAGGCAAGGTGTGGGGGGATTGTCAGTTTGAATATATATCTCCGCATATCCGTTTTTTGAACTGCTTTTATGGCTGACGTTTGGCGGAATTACAAAAATACTGCCTTTGTGAAAGGGATACTTGATACCTCCGATAACGGCAACTCCCTCACCCTCGGTGCAGAGCGTTATTTCATAATAGCGATGTTCATGCGCATTGATATACGTTGTTTTATTTAATACACTTCCTATCATCAAAAACGACATATTGATTTCCTCTCACACTGTTATACTTTTGAGTATATCAAAGAAAGTCGTTTTTGTCCACCTGCAAAATCATATTTTTACTATTACCGTGCGTTTTGTTCTGCTATAATATCCTAGAGGATTGACAGATGAAAAAAGATTTGATAAACGGGAATATATTCAAAACTCTTGTTACATATTCGATACCGCTTGTTATTACAAACGTGGTTCAGGTACTGTTCCATTCGGTTGACGTTGCGGTGCTTTCCTTTATGGCAGGTGACGATTCGGTAGCGGCGGTTGGCGCATGCGGACCGATTGTTGCGGTGCTGATAAGTCTTTGCACAGGCTTTTCTACCGGTGCCAACATCCTCATTGCAAGGCGGATTGGCGCACGGGATGAAAAGGGTGTCAAGCGTGCTACCGGAACGGCGCTTGTTTTGGGTGTGATCCTTGGCCTGATTCTTATGGTGATAACCCTTGTGTTTGCTAGACAGTTTTTGATTTTGATGAAATGTCAGCCGGACGTTATAGACATGGCGACGGTGTACATGAGAATTTATTTTCTCGGTATGCCGATAATTATGACAAACAACTTTATTATCGGTATTCTGCGTGCTTCAGGTGATAGTGTAAAGCCTATGAAATTTCTGCTCGCATCAGGCTTTATCAACGTGATACTCAACGTATTTTTTGTAGGTGTATTCAGAATTGAGGTAGAAGGCGTTGCAATTGCGACGGTGCTTTCAAGCCTTGTGTCTTTGATTTGCGGACTGATTGAGCTTTTAAAAAACAAGGAAATGTGTCGGGTGGAAAAAAAGCATCTGCGTATCAGACGGCAGGAGTTTTTTAAAATATTTCAGATTGCGGTTCCTGCATCTATGGGTGGTCTTTGCTACTACGTGGCAAACCTGTTTGCCTCTGCCGCAGTTAATTCAATGAGTACCGAGTCTATGACCGCAAATGCCATGGCAGGTCAGCTTGACGGCGTTATATACACCGTGGGTAATGCGATTGCCGCTGCAACCATGACAATGGTGGGTCAGAATTTTGGCGCCTGCCGTTTCGACCGCATCCAAAAAACAATAAGAACAAGCGTGGTTTACGTGAGTGCGGTTTCTATTTTGTTGGGTGTTGTTTTCGTTGTATTTGCAGAGCCGTTGCTTGGTATTCTTACAGACAGCCCGACGGTAATTGAACTTGCAAAAAACAGAATGACCTTTTTGTGCCTTACCTATTTTGTTACAAGCATTATGGAGGTGTTCTCCTTCTCGCTGAATTCTCTCGGACGGCAAAGAGACGTACTTATAGTATGCATAATCTGTGGCTTTGCAATACGCAGTATGTGGATATGGTTTGTGTGGCCGTTACATAAGACACTTGCCATGCTGTTTGCAAGCTATACCGTAAGTGCACTCGTTGCAATTTTATGCTATCTTGTTATTTACAGTATTACAGTTAAAAAACTCAAAAAAAGTTTATACAACATCAATCAAGGGATGGTTTCTTGATTGACAACGATTACATACGGTGCCTTCGGCTTGGATAAAAATAAAGACACACCTAAGAGGCGTGTCTTTATTTATGGCAGGGGCAGAAGGACTTGAACCCTCGGCACGCGGTTTTGGAGACCGCTGCTCTACCAACTGAGCTATACCCCTAAATACTATTTGCTATACAAGTTATAGTCACTCCGCGTACCACGCGGTTTTGGAGACCGCTGCTCTTCCCATTGCGGTGCCCAAAAAACTTCACATCCGTAGGTGTTTGTTTTTTCGACCGCGGCTGCTCCTTTTTGCTCGCTGTATCTGCCACAGGCAGCGCTCGCAAACGTCCCCAACTGAGCTATACCCCTAATTGTTACCACGATATTATATATTTATTTTTGCTTTTTGGCAATAGGTATTTTTAAAATTATAAGCTTTCAAAGAATTTTTCTATACTTTCCCTATCAGTCATGACAGAGCCCTGTATCATCTTA